>NZ_JBHZCN010000004.1:78324-164830 GCF_042755465.1 Kitasatospora sp. NPDC059160
CGCTGCTGGGTGGTCTCCTGCTGGGCGAGGGCGCGCAGCTCGGCCGCGGCCCGCTCGGCCTCGGCACGGTGCTCGGCGGCGTACTGCTCCGCCTCGGTGCGGTGGTCGGCGGCGTACTGCTCGGCCTCGGTGCGCAGGTCGGTGGCGTGCTGTTCGGCTTCGGTGCGGACGCGGTCGGCGTAGGCCTCGGCACTCTCGCGCTGCTGGGTGGTCTCCTGCTGGGCGAGGGCGCGCAGCTCGGCCGCGGCCCGCTCGGCCTCGGCACGGTGCTCGGCGGCGTACTGCTCCGCCTCCTCGCGCTGCTCGGCCGTCTCGTGGTCGGCGCTCTCGCGCTGCTCGGCGGCGTACCGGTCGGCGGCCGCGCGGACCTCGGTGCTCTCCCGGGCGGTGCGCTCGGTCAGCTCGGCGGCGCCCTGCTCGGCCTGCTCGCGGGCGGTGCGTGCACCGGCCAGCTGCTCGGCGGTCTCCTCGCGCTCGCGCTGCAGCCCGGCGGCGGCCTCCTCGTACTCGCGCCGGCTCTCCTCGCGCAGCGCGTTCGCGGTGGCCTCGGCCTCGGCCCTCGTGCGGGCGGCCTCGGTGTCGGCCTCGGTGCGCACCCGCTCGGCGTCGGCGACCGCGGCGTCCCGGACGGCGTTCGCCTCGGCCTGGGACTCGGCGGCCAGGGCCTCTGCGGCGGCGGTCGCCGCGGCGCGCACCTGCTGGTCGAACTCGGTTGCGCCGCGCCGGAGTTCGGCGGTCTCCCGCTCGGTGGCGGCGCGGTTCTCGGCGGCCGCGGCCTTGGCGGCGGTCACCGCGTCCTGGCCCTGCTGCTCGGCGGCCGAGGTGATCTTCTCGGCCTCGGTCCGGGCCCGGGCCAGGGTCTGCTCGGCCCGGCCCTGGGTCTCGGCGGCCTGCTCCTGGGCCTGGGTGCGCAGCCGCTCGATCTCCCCGGCGGCACCGGCGCGCAGCTCGTCCGCGTCGGCCTTGGCCTTGGTGAGCAGCTCCTCGGCGTTCTTCGCCGACTCCTCGATCTGCAGCACGGCCTGGCGGCGGGCCTCGCTGCGGGCCCGGTCGGCCTCGGCGGCGGCCTGGGCGCGCAGCTCCTCGGCCTCGGCGCGCAGCCGGGCGGCCTCGTCCTGCATCTGCTCGATCCGCTCGCGGATCGCGGCGGCGTCGTCCAGGGCGGCGTTCTGGGCCTGCTCGACGGCGGCCTGGGCCTGCTCGCGCAGCCGCTGGGCCTCGGCGTGCGCCTCGGCGCGGATCCGCTCGGCCTCGGCGGAGGCCTCGCTGCGGGCGGTCTCGGCGTCCTGGTTGGCCCGGCCGAGCACCTCCTCGGCGGTCTTGGCGGCCTTGGCGAGGTGCACGGTGGCGTCCTTGGCGCCGGCCGCGCGGCCGGCCTCCTCGGCCTCGCCGCGCAGCCGCTGGGCGTCGGCCTCGGCCTGGGCCCGCAGCTCCGCCACGTCCCGGTCGGCCTGGGCGCGCAGCTCGGCGATCGCCGCCTCGGCCTCGGCCTTCAACTGGGCGGCGACCGACTCGGCGGTGGCCCGCAGCCGCTCGCTCTCCTCGGCGGCGGCGGCCTTGGCGGCGTCCGCCTCGGCCTGCCGGGTGGCGGCGTTGCTGCGGATCGCCTCGGCCTCGGCCCGGATGGCCTCGGACTCCTTGGTGGCGTTGGCGACCAGCCGGGCGATCTCGGCCCGGGCGGTCTGCGAGCGCTGCTCGGTGGCGGCCTCACCGTCGGCGACCTTGCGCTCGGCGGCGGCCTCGGCGTCGGCCTGCAACTGCTCGGCTGCCTGCTCGGCCTGGACCCGCAGCTCGGTGGCCTCCCGGCGGGCGCGCTCGGCCTCGGCGATCGCCGCGTCGCGCAGCCGCTCTATCTCGGCCTTCGCGGCGCCCAGCTGCTGCTCGGCGCGGGCCTGCTCGGCGGCGGCCTGCTCCTTGAGCCGGCTGATCTCGGTGTGGGCGACGGCCAGCTGCTGCTCGGCGGCGGCGTGGGCGGCGGCCAGCTCCTGCTGGGCCTGGCCGCGGGCCGCGTCCACGTCGGCGGCGGCCTGGGCACCGGCCTGCTGGGCGTGCTCGGAGGCGGCGCGCAGCAGTCGCTCGGCGTCGTTCTGGGCCTTCTGGAGGGCGGCCTCGGCGGCGGCCTGGGCCTCGCCGCGGGCGGCGTCCACGTCGGCGGCGGTCTGGGCGCGGGCGTGGTCGGAGAGGGCGGCGGCCTCGGCGCGGGCCGCGGCGACCATCCGCTCGGCCTCGGCGCGGGCGTCCTGGAGGAGGCGCTGGGCCTCCTGCTCGGAGCCGGACCGGGTCTGCTCGGCCCAGCCGTTGACGTGCTGCTCGGCGGAGCGGCGCAGCTCGGTGAGCTCGTCCTCCAGCTGGCGGCGGCGTGCGGCGAGCTCGGCCTCCAGCCGGGCGGTGCGCTCGGCGGTCTCGGCCATGATCCGCTGGGTGGCGGCCTGGGAGTCGCGCAGCTGGCGCTCGGCGTCGGCGCGCATCTGCTGGGCCTGCATCTCGGCGGTCCGCAGCATCTGCTCGGCCTGGCCGGAGACGGCGTCGAAGGCGCGCGGCTGGGCGAGCATGCGCCGGGATTCGTGCAGCTTGGCCCGGAGCACCTCCACCTGGTAGGCGAGGTCCTCGGCATGCTCGACTGCTTTGTCCCGCTCCTTCCGAGTCCGACCCATCTCGGCCTCGAACTGGGAGAGGTGATCGTCAACCTCGTAGCGGTCGTTGCCCCGCACTCCGCGGTCCCATCCATCTCCTGGTCGCGTCCTCGACCGGGCCGGTCCCGGCCACCCGTGTCCGGGGTCCTGGTCCGACTGGTCCTTGCATCCGCGCCCACCGGACGACCCGCTGCCAAGCCGGAGCCGTCCGCCGCGGTCGTCGGAGTCCTGGTCGCGGGAGCGCGGACGTGCCGCGTTCCCCCGTCCGGGTGGACTCCTGGGCGAACTCTTGCCTGTGGAGAATGGTGACAGATCCGTCTTGCGACTGTTCAGCCGTGCCCGCGTACTGGACTCCCCTGCGACGGGCCGGCCACCGGAGGGCGGACAGGCCTGTCATCGGCCGTGCCCGTCGCCTCCGTCCCCCGGAGTCTTCGCGCACCTGGGCATTGTAGTGGGCGCGCACCGCGGGGGAATGGCCGCGTGGGGGTTTTCCGGCTGCCGGACCACGTTACTGACGGGTCGCTAGTGCCGAATTCCGGTGTGCCGCCCGGTCCCGGGCGGCACCGGGAGCGGTTCCGAGGTCGTTTCAGTGCCCTTCGTGCTCGCCCGGCTGGGCCGAGGTGACCAGCTCGGTCAGCACGCCGCCGCAGTCCTTGGGGTGCAGGAAGGTGATCCGCGAGCCCATCGAGCCGATCCGCGGCTGGTCGTACAGGACCCGGACGCCCTTGTCGCGGATCGCCTCGGCGTCGCCGTCCACGTCGGCGGTGCCGAAGGCGATGTGGTGCACGCCCTCGCCGTTCTTCTCCAGCCACTTGGCGACGGTGGAGTCCGGGCGGGTGGGCTCCAGCAGCTGGAGGTACGAGGCGCCGCCGTCGTCCGTGCCGTTGATCCGGAGCATGGCCTCGCGGACCCCCTGCTCCTCGTTGACCTCGCTGTGGAACACCTCGAAGCCGTAGGTCGCGCGGTAGAACTCGACCGTCTTGTCGAGGTCTCGGCAGGCGATGCCGATGTGGTCGATGCGGGTCAGCACGGCGCCTCCAGGGGGCGGTGGACGGACAGTGGCACCCAGTGCAGCGTACGGCCCCGAGGCGGCGCCAGTGCCGGACGTGCGAGCCTGCTCACACGCCGGGAATCACCCGGACGTTCACCCGGATCGCATTGACACGGTGTTGACTGGACGGTGCCAGTGCGCTCGATCACACCGTCGCTCCGGTGACGGGCGGAAAACGGGTCAGTACCCTGAGCGCATCCTCACCACCTGGCCACGACGTGCGAAGGGGCCCGTCCCATGACCAACACCACCTCTGTGATCGTTGCCGGTGCGCGGACCCCGATGGGCCGCCTGCTCGGTTCCCTCAAGGGCTTCTCCGGTGCCGACCTCGGCGGCTTCGCGATCAAGGGCGCGCTGGAGCGGGCCGGCATCACGGGTGAGCAGGTCCAGTACGTGATCATGGGCCAGGTGCTGCAGGCCGGCGCCGGTCAGATCCCGGCCCGCCAGGCGGCCGTCAAGGCCGGCATCCCGATGAACGTCCCGGCGCTGACCATCAACAAGGTCTGCCTCTCCGGCCTGGACGCCATCGCCCTGGCCGACCAGCTGATCCGGGCCGGCGAGTTCGACATCGTGGTGGCCGGCGGCCAGGAGTCCATGACCAACGCCCCGCACCTGCTGCCGAAGTCCCGCGAGGGCTACAAGTACGGCGCGGTCGAGGTGCTCGACGCGATGGCGTACGACGGTCTGACCGACGCCTACGAGAACATCCCGATGGGCGAGTCCACCGAGAAGCACAACACCCGCCTGGGCATCGCCCGCGACGTGCAGGACGAGATCGCCGCCGCCTCCCACCAGCGGGCCGCCAAGGCGCAGGCCGACGGCGTCTTCGAGGCCGAGATCGTCCCGGTCGCCATCCCGCAGCGCAGGGGCGAGCCGGTGCTGTTCAGCCAGGACGAGGGCATCCGCGCCGACACCACCGTGGAGGGCCTGGCCAAGCTGCGCCCCGCCTTCACCAAGGACGGCACGATCACCGCCGGCACCTCCTCGCAGATCTCCGACGGCGCCGCCGCCGTGGTCGTGATGAGCAAGGCCAAGGCCGAGGAGCTGGGCCTGACCTGGATCGCCGAGATCGGCGCCCACGGCAACGTGGCCGGCCCGGACAACTCGCTCCAGTCGCAGCCGTCCAACGCGATCAGGCACGCGCTGGGCAAGGAGGGCCTGGAGGTCTCCGACCTCGACCTGATCGAGATCAACGAGGCGTTCGCGGCCGTCGCCCACCAGTCGATGAAGGACCTCGGCGTCTCCGCCGACATCGTCAACGTCAACGGCGGCGCGATCGCGCTCGGCCACCCGATCGGGATGTCCGGTGCCCGCGTGGTGCTGACCCTCGCGCTGGAGCTGCAGCGCCGCGGCGGCGGGGTCGGCGCGGCCGCGCTGTGCGGCGGCGGCGGCCAGGGCGACGCGCTGATCGTGCGCGTGCCGAAGGCCTGATCTGTTCCGACCTCCGGGGCTGCGGACCGCCACAAGTGGTCCGCGGCCCCTTCGGCATCTGCCGTCGTTCGCCGCCGTACGCCGCCGCCACCCGCCGGCATCCGCGCAAGGAGCTCCTGATGATCGATGTCGCCACGCTGGTCGAGCAGGCCCGGGAGGGCCGGCCGCGGGCGGTCGCCCGGCTGATCACGCTGGTCGAGAACGCCGCCCCGCAGCTGCGGGAGGCGATGGCCGCGCTCGCGCCGTACACCGGGCAGGCGTACACGGTGGGCCTGACCGGCTCGCCCGGGGTGGGCAAGTCCACCTCCACCTCGGCGCTGGTCTCCGCCTACCGGCGGCTCGGCAAGCGGGTCGGGGTGCTCGCCGTCGACCCGTCCTCGCCGTTCTCCGGCGGGGCGCTGCTGGGCGACCGGGTCCGGATGCAGGACCACGCGACCGACCCCGAGGTGTTCATCCGCTCGATGGCCACCCGCGGGCACCTGGGCGGGCTGTCCTGGGCGGCGCCGCAGGCGCTGCGGGTGCTGGACGCGGCGGGCTGCGAGGTGATCCTGGTGGAGACCGTCGGCGTGGGCCAGTCCGAGGTCGAGGTCGCCGCCCAGGCGGACACCGCCGTGGTGCTGCTGGCCCCCGGGATGGGCGACGGCATCCAGGCCGCCAAGGCGGGCATCCTGGAGATCGGCGACGTCTTCGTGGTCAACAAGGCCGACCGGGACGGCGCCGACGCCACCGCCCGGGAGCTCAACCACATGCTGGGCCTCGGCGAGGCCCGCGAGGCGGGGGACTGGCGCCCGCCGATCGTGAAGACCGTCGCGGCCCGCGGCGAGGGCGTGGACGAGGTGGTCGAGGCCCTGGAGAAGCACCGCGCCTGGCTGGAGGAGACCGGTGAGCTGGCGGCGCGCCGCCGCCGTCGGGCCGCCCAGGAGATCGAGGCGATCGCGCTGGCCGAGCTGCGCGCCCGGATCGGCGACCTCTCCGGCGACCGCCACCTGGTCGGCCTGGCCGAGCGGGTGGTCAACGGCGAGCTGGACCCGTACGGCGCGGCCGACGAACTGGTCGCGGGCCTGACCACGGGCTGAGCGTCGCGCGCGGGGCCCCGGACCGGGTGCGGTCCGGGGCCCCGCCGCTGTCCGCGGTGCGGCCAGGAGCGGCTACGAGCGGCCGCGGAGGCCGCGGAGGTGGTCGGCGACCGGGGCCAGGGCCTCGTAGAGGGCGTCGAGCTGCTCCGGGGTGAAGCGGTCGATGAAGTGGGCCCGGACGCTGCGCACGTGGTCGGGGGCGACCCGCTGCATGGTCTCCCAGCCCTGCTCGGTGAGGTGGGCGAAGAGGCCGCGGCGGTCACCGGGGCATTCCTGGCGCAGCACCAGCCCGGCGTTCTCCATCCGGGTGATCTGGTGGGAGAGCCGGCTCTTGGACTGGAGGGTGGCGGTGGCGAGGTCCGTCATCCGCATCCGGTGGTCCGGGGCCTCGGAGAGCACGACCAGGATCTCGTAGTCGTTGATCGCCAGGCTGTGGGGCTGGAGCTCGCGGCTGAGCTGGTAGTCCAGCAGCTTGGCGACCTCCAAATGGGCGCGCCACATCCGCTGCTCCCTGGCGGTCAGCCAGGGAGTCTCCTCCTCGGGCTGCGACGGAGGAGTGTCCGCAGTGTCGGTCGTGTGCGTATCCATGGGGTCCAGCATAGCCGATTTAGTTCAATCTTGTACGAGTTTACAGGCCGAAACGCCGCCCGAGTTCGCCCAGGTTACCGAGGCCGGGGGTGTTGGGGTGGTCGCCGGCGTGGCCCGGCTGGTTCGGCACCCCGCCGACCGGGACCCCGGCCTCGGCGTCCACCCGGCCGACCGACCGCTCGGCCAGCAGCGTCTCGCTGGACTGCACCAGCACCTGCCCGGCCCCGATGAACTCGAACTGGTGCTCCTCGCCGGAGGCGCCGCCGATGCCGGTCAGCCGCCGCAGGCCGCCGACCACCCCGTGCAGGTAGTCGTGGTCGTAGTGGTGGCACGGCGCCGGGCAGTCCGCCCAGCCCACCAGCGCCTGCGGGTCCACCCGGACCGGCGGCTCCACGAAGTGCACCGGCCCGTTGGAGGCGGCGACGAAGCGGCCGGTGCCGATCAGGGTCAGGAAACCCGGGATGATCGACTGCTTGAGCCGCAGCGTCGGGTCGAAGGCGAGCAGGTTGCCGGAGCGGACGGTCAGGTTGCCGTCGTCCAGGTCGTAGGAGTTGAGGTCGAAGGCCCGGTCGGCCAGCAGCAGCCGGCCGGAGCCCTGGGCGACCACCCAGTCCGAGGCGTGCAGCGGCGAGTTGAAGTGCTGGCCGAGCACCCGGTCGACCATCCCGGCGCCGACGCCGCGGAAGGAGATGTCGCCGTAGTAGGCGACCATCTTGCCCTTCTGCAGGAAGTAGGAGCCGTTCAGCTCGACCGCGAAGGCGTACGGGTTGACGTTGTCGTTGGACGGCAGGGTGTGCGCGTCGTACACCACCGGGCCGGAGCCGCCGTGGGCGGTCGGCAGCGGGGCCTGCGCGCCGCCGAACTGCTCCTGGGCGTAGGACTGCTGGGGCTGCTGCGGCTGGGCCTGCGGCTGGTAGGACGGGGGCGGGGGCGGCGGGTACCCGGCGGCGCGGCCGTAGTCCGGCGGCACCGTGAAACCCGGCTGGGTCGGCTGGTCGTGCGGGGAGCCTCCCCCGTACGGCGGCTGCGGAGGCTGCGGCGGGTGGGACATCAGAGCTTCTCCTCGCTCGCCTGGACGTACGCCGTGCCCTGCCCGGACAGCTCCAGCTGGAACGCCTCGCCCGAGCCGCGGCCGATCATCTCGCGCCAGCCGATCGCCGTGGACAGCTTGTTGCGCACCTCGCCGCGGTGCGCCACGTACGCCTGGGGGTCGACGTGCACCGACTGGCCGGGGGTGATCGGCAGTTCGAAGACGCCGCCGTGGGCCATCACCGCGACCGAGCCGTGGCCCTCCAGCCGGGTGGTGAACAGGCCCTGCCCGCTGACCTGGCCGCGGACCATGCCCATCACCCCGCCCTGCGAGCCGAGGAAGACGGTGGACTGGCGCAGGGTGCCCTCGAAGGCGAGCAGCCGGTCCGCCTCGACGAACAGGGTGTCGCCGACCAGGTCGATCACGTGCACGTGGTGGCCGCCGTGGCCGAACATCACCCGGCCGTGGCCCTCGACCGTCATCAGCGGGGTGTCCTCGTTGGCGACCCGCCGGCCGATCATCGACATCACCCCGCCCTGGCCGCCGGTGATGTTCGGGGTGAAGCGGACGTCCCCGGTGTACCCGAGCATCGCCCCGCGCTGGCTGAACAGCCGCTGGCCGGGCACCACCTGGGCCTCGACCATCTTGCCGTTGATCCGGGTGAAGCCCATCAGACGTCACCCCCGAGGGTGACCTTCTCCGAGGGCTGGACGTACACCAGGCCCTCGCCGGTGAACTCGACCTGCACGGCCTCGCCGCCGCCCTCGCCGATCACCGTGGTCCAGCCCGCGCCCGACTTCACGCTGCGGTGCAGGTTGCCGGTGTGCGCGACGTACGCGCCCGGGTCGACCCGCAGCGGCATGTCCTTGCCGACCCGCAGGATGACGGCCGGCCCGTTGGAGGTGACGGCCGCCCAGCCGCGCCCCTCCACCTTGGTGGTGAAGAGGCCGTTGCCCGAGGAGACGCCGTTCAGCCCGGTGAAGCTGGTGCCGGTGTGCAGCCCGGCCTCGGTGCAGAGCAGGTTGTCCGCCTCGACGTAGAGCGTCTCGCCGTCGAGGCGGACCAGGTTGATCTCGGTGGCCCGGTCGGCGAAGTAGCAGGTGCCCTGCCCCTTCACCTCCATGACCGTCATCCGCTCGCCGGTGAGTCTGCGGGCGACCATGCCGCGCAGCCCGTCCCCGCCGCCGGTCAGTTTCTTGAAGGTCATCTGGCCGGTGTACGCGACCATCGAGCCGTGCCGGGCCTTGACGGCGTCCCCGCCCAACTCGACGGCGAGGACCCTTGATCCCTGGAGTCTGAACTGTGCCACGGCCGCAATCTAGCCGCCGCGGGGGCGGCCGGGCGAGAGGGCCGGGGCGGACCGGTACGGACTCGGGACAATCGTTCGCGTCAGGAGCGTGCGTGCGCCCCGTGGCCGTGGCCCGGGTGCGGGACGGTCCCGGCGGCCTCCTCGACCTCCAGCAGCGAGGCCGAGTGGCGCTCCGCCTCGAAGGCCACCACGCCGCCGCGCAGGCCGAACAGCCGCTTGGAGAGCATGATCCAGAGCACCGCGGCGATGTTCAGCAGCAGGGTGCAGACCTTCACGGCGCTGACGTGCTCGTGCAGCTCGTAGCCCTCCAGCGGGAGGAAGGCGGCGGTGGCGACCACGGTCAGGTACTCGGCCCAGCGCCGGCCCAGCCAGAGGCCGACCGCCTCGACGATCTCGATCAGCGCGTAGGCGATCATCGCGCCCGCGACGACCAGCAGGGTCTTCTTCTGGTAGCCGAAGGTCTTGCGGATGGTCTCGACGATCGGGGCGTGGTCGAGGTCCCAGTGGAAGTGGTCGGTGACCGGCTTGAAGATCGTGAGGTCGTCCTCGAAGATCCGCTGCACGGCCTCCTGGCTGTTGGAGAACTTCCAGACGCCCCAGGCCATCAGGATGATGATCACGCCGCGCAGCACCCGCTCGACGGCCAGGAAGCGCAGGATGAAGAGGTCCCGCAGCGCCTTGCCGCGGGGCACCAGCGGGGCGTCCGCCGCCGGGCCGGAGCCGTGCGGGGCGCCGAGCGCGAAGTCGCCGCAGCGCAGGCAGCGCCAGGCGTCGCCGACGGCGGTGGCGGTGTGCAGCCGGGCGGCCAGCTCGGGCTCGGTCGGCGCGTAGGTGATGTGGCCGCGCTTGGCGCAGGTCCTGCGGTCCCAGTCACGCTTGAACATGTGGTGCTACCCCCGTGGTGCGATGCCGGTGGCGCCCGGTTCCGTTGGGCGCGCGGGCAGCAGGATAGGGGGTACGGGGGACGCCCTGCTGCGGCCGGCGGGGTTCTGGCGCGCGGCTGTGACATCCGGCACGGTGGCCACCCCCGGCCCGGGGCCCGTACGTGTGCTCGGTGATAATGGCCGGAAGGCTTGTGAGTCGCTTCACAAGCGTGCCCACGCCTCCGACCCCCGTATTGAGGTATCCAACGTGAACAGCAGCGCCGTCCACCGCCTGCGCCTGGTCTCCGCCCCCGAGGCGATCTCCTTCGTCCTGCTGCTGATCTGCTCGGTGCTGAAGCGGACCACGTCCTTCGACGCCGTGCCGGTGATGGGCATGGTCCACGGGGTCCTGTTCGTCCTGTACGTGGTCTTCTGGATCCAGGCCTGGCAGGCGCAGAAGTGGGACGTCAAGCGCGGCGCCCTGCTCTTCGTGCTCTCGGTGCTGCCCTTCGGCGGCTTCTTCGCCGAGCGGATGCTCGGCCGCGAGGAGCGCGGCGAGCTGGAGCCCGCCACCGCCTGATCCCGCTCCGGGTGGACGGCCGACAGGCTGCCACGGCCTCCTCTCCCAAAGGGCCGCGGCAGCCTGTCGCCGTTTCTTACCGGGGATGGCTCGTACGGGGCGCGGTCAGTTGACGTTGACCCCGCTCCAGGCCGCCGCCACCGCCTTGTACTCGGCGCCGTTGGCGCCGTAGAGGTCGGCCGCGGCCTTGAGGCTCGCGGTGCGGGCGGCCTTGTAGTTGGTGGTGGAGGTGAAGTACACGGTCAGCGAGCGGTACCAGATCGCGGCCGCCTTGTCCCGGCCGATGCCGGTGACCTTCGAGCCGTTGGAGGTCGGGCTGTTGTAGTTGTAGCCGTTGATGCTCTTGGCGCCGCTGCCCTCGGAGAGCAGGTAGAAGAAGTGGTTGGCGATGCCGGACGAGTAGTGGACGTCCAGGTTGCCGACGCCGGAGTACCAGGAGTCCGCGGACTTGCCGTCCAGCGAGGGCTTGTCCATGTAGCGCAGCGGCTTGCCGTTGCCGAAGATGTTGATCTTCTCGCCGATCCAGTAGTTCGGCGGGTTCGCCGGCAGGTTGGCGTACCACTCGACCATGGTGCCGAAGATGTCCGAGGTGGCCTCGTTGAGGCCGCCGGACTCGCCGGAGTAGTTGAGGCCCGCGGTGGCGGAGGTGACGCCGTGGGTCATCTCGTGGCCGGAGACGTCGATCGCGGTGAGCGGGTTGGTGTTGCCGTTGCCGTCGCCGTAGGTCATGCAGAAGCAGGAGTCGTTCCAGAACGCGTTGACGTAGTTCGAGCCGTAGTGCACCCGGCTGAGGGCGCCCACGCCGTTGTTCTTGATGCCGTTGCGGCCGAAGGTCTTCTTGTAGAAGTCCCAGGTGGCCGAGGCGCCGAACTGGGCGTCCACGGCGGCCGACTGGCGGTTGGAGGTGAGGCCGTTGCCCCAAGTGTTGCTGGTGGCGGTGAACAGCGAGCCGTTGCCCGAGGTGCCGCCCTTGAGGTCGGTGGTCGACTGGTTGCCCCGGGTGGCGTCCTTGAGCGAGTAGGTCGAGCCGCTCTGGGTGGTGGTCAGCGGGACGGTGCCGACGTGGACGCCCTTGCCGCTGCCGGCCGCGGTCTGGACCTCCTCGTGGGTGGAGAGCAGGTCGCCGGTGGCCGCGTCGGTGACCACCTGCTGGCTGCTCGGGGTGCCGTCGGCGCGCTCGCCGCGCACCACCGTGCGGTGGGCCAGCCGCGGGTTGCCGTCGGCGGCCCAGACCACCAGGTCCGTCCGGTCGGTGCCGTCCACCCGGCTGAGCGCGGCCTCGTCGTCGTCGGCGGCCAGGCCGACGGTCGCCCGCACCGCGTCGGTGGCCCGTGCGGCGGCCTGGTCGGCGGACAGGCCGGGGGCCAGGCCGTTCGGCAGGGCGATCCGGCCGTCGAAGGCGCGGTCCACCGAGGCCACCGAGCCGTTCGGGCGCTGGTGGACGACCAGGTCGCCGCCCAGCACCGGCAGGCCGGCGTAGGTGCGCTCGTAGCGGAGGTGGCGGGTGCCGTCGGCGTCCACCACGGCGTCCTTGGCGACCAGCCGCTCCTGGGCGCCCAGGGCGAGCGCGCCGGCGAGCGGGGCGCTCTGGCCGGCGGCGATCGCGAGCGGCGCGGACTGCGACAGGTCGGCGGCCTGGGCGGCGGGGAGGGCGGCGATCTGGACGACGCCGGCCAGCAGTGCGGTGGCGGAGAGCACCGCCGGGAGGGTCAACTTTCGCTTCACGTGGGGCAGTTCCTTCCACGGGACCCGCGCGTGCGTGCGGGTGCGCCGCGTACCGGGGCGCCGGGGGTGGCGCCGTTGGGGCGGTAGGGCGCGAACGTGCTGCTCCCGTGCGGCCGCTGACGGTCCGTCGGTCGGGTGGGGGCGACGGATCGTCGGGCGGGAGCTTGGTCATAAGCATGACAATCCGTGGCAGGAAAGGACAGGGCGCCTCCCGGGATTGGCCAGGAGTCGCCAGGGGCGGTGCGGATGGTTCGGTTGCCGTCCACTGTCCGGAATCGTCGGTTCGTCCCGGCTGGCGGGACTCCGCCAACCGGGACCGCTTGACGCGCCGCGGGGCGCGGCGGGCCGGCGGCGAGGGGGCGCGGCGGGCCGGCGGCGGACATGGACGGACGCCCGGGGCCTGCCCTCCAACGGGGCCCCGGGCGTCCAGCTCACCTTCCGCCGGGCGTCACTTCACGTTGACGGCGGTCCAGGTCGCGGCGACGGCGCTGTACTCGGCGCTGGTGGCGCCGTACAGGTCCGCCGCGGCCTTGAGGGTGCCGGTGCGGGCCGCCGCGTAGTTGGTGGTGGAGGTGAAGTAGGTGGTCAGCGCGCGGTACCAGATCTTCGCCGCCTTGTCCCGGCCGATGCCGGAGAGGCTGGAGCCGTTGTACGTCGGGCTGTTGTAGTTGACGCCGTTGATGGTCTTGGCGCCGCTGCCCTCGGACAGCAGGTAGAAGAAGTGGTTGGCGACGCCCGAGGAGTAGTGGACGTCCTTGTTGCCGACCGTGGAGGACCAGTAGTCCGCCGAGGCGCCGTCCTTGGACGGCTGGTCCATGTAGCGCAGCGGCTTGCCGTCACCGTTGATGTTGATCTGCTCGCCGATGAGGTAGTCCGGCTTGTCGGAGGGCAGGTTGGCGTACCACTCGACCATGGTGCCGAAGATGTCCGAGGTGGCCTCGTTGAGGCCGCCGGACTCACCGGAGTAGTTGAGGCCGGCGGTGGCGGAGGTGACGCCGTGGCTCATCTCGTGGCCGGCCACGTCCAGCGCGGTGAGCGGGTGGGTGTTGCCCGAGCCGTCGCCGTACGTCATGCAGAAGCAGGAGTCGTCCCAGAACGCGTTCACGTAGTTGGAGCCGTAGTGGACCCGGCTGGCGGCGCCGACGCCGTTGTTCTTGATGCCGTTGCGGCCGAAGGTGTTCTTGTAGAAGTCCCAGGTGACCGCGGCGCCGTACTGGGCGTCCACGGCGGCGGACTCCGCGTTGGAGGCCAGGCCGTTGCCGAAGCTGTTGGTGGTGTTGGCGACCAGGGTGCCGGAGCCGGAGGTCTTGCCCTTGAGGGTGTAGGTCGCCTGGCCGCCGCGGGTGGCGTCCTTGAGCTGGTAGGAGCTGCCGCTCTGGGTGGTGGTCAGCGGGACGGTGCCGACGAAGACGCCCTTGCCGGTGCCGGCGGCGGTCTGCACCTCCTCGTGGGTGGACAGCACCTGGCCGCTCGCCGCGTCGGTGACCAGCAGCTGGCGGCTCGGGGTGCCGTCGGCGCGCTCGCCCTCGACCGTGGTGCGGTACGCCAGGCGCGGGCTGCCGTCGGTGGCCCAGACCACCAGCTCGGCCTTGCCGGTCTGGTGCACCGCCGTCAGCGGCGCCTCGTCCTCGTCGACGGTGATGCCGACGGTGGACTGCACGGCGCCGGTGGCCTGGGCGGCCGCCTTGTCCGCGGGGATCTGCGGGGTGAGGCTGGGCAGCGCGAGCTTGGCGCCGACGGCCTTGTCCACGGCGGTGGTGGTGCCGTCCGCCTTCTGGTGCACGACCAGGTCGCCGCCGAGGACGGGGAGCCCGGCGAGGGTGCGCTCGTAGCGGAGGTGGCGGGTGCCGTCGGCGTCCACCACGACGTCCTTGGCCACCAGCTGCTCCTGGCCGCCGAGGGCCAGGGCGTGGGCGACCTTGCCGGACTGGCCGTTCGCCTGGGCGAGCAGGGCGGCGAGCTGCTGGGAGCTGCCGGCCTGCGGGGCGGGGTCGGCCTGGGCCGCGCCGGCCTGGACGACACCGGTGAGCAGAGCGGTGGCGGAGAGTACGGCGACTGCGGCGAGCTTTCGCTTCACGGACGAGTCCTTCCGGGAAACCGCGTGTGGGCGCGGTCGCGCCGCGTCCCGGGGGGCCGGGTTCGGCACCTTCGGGGCGGGACGGGCGCTGACGTGCGAGGACCCCGAACGGTCGTGCGGCTGCCACCGGTTGGGTGGGGGTGGTGGCGGTCGAACGGGGTTGGCGGAAAGCATGACAATCGAGCAAATCAAATGACAGGTCTTCCTCATGAATTGGCCAAGTCCCGCCAAGACGAGGGAATGTGAACGGGCGGACAAAGGGGGCGTTCCGCCCCGACTTTCAGCGGGTTCCGGTCCGAACCGAGGCCTGCTAGCGGGGCGTTCGGGCGTTCGATGGTCAACCCCGTTGTGCCGGGCGGCCGTTGCCCGCAGTTCACACCGACGCAATGTCCAGGTATGGACCTGGCCGTCCGATTGGCGGGATCCCGCCACGCGTCGCGCTTGTCCACCATCAGGACGGCTGGTAGCACACGTCCCGTCCGCCGGTACGGTAAGGAGGTGGCCAAGCCCCTCGCACTCGACTTCGACCCGATCGCCCGCGCCGACGAACTGTGGGCCCGCCGCTGGGGCACCGTGCCCTCGATGGCGGCGATCACCTCGATCATGCGCGCCCACCAGATCCTGCTGTCCCGGGTCGACGCGGTGCTCAAGCCGTACGGACTGACCTTCGCCCGGTACGAGGCGCTGGTGCTGCTGACCTTCAGCCGGACCGGCGAGCTCTCGCTCTCCAAGATCGGCGAGCGGCTGATGGTCCACCCGACCAGCGTCACCAACACCGTCGACCGCCTGGAGCGGGCCGGCCTGGTCGCCCGCCGCCCCAACCCGCTGGACGGCCGCGGGGTGCTCGCCGCGATCACCGGGCGCGGCCGCGAGGTGGTCGAGGAGGCCACCCGGGAGCTGATGTCGATGGAGTTCGGGCTGGAGGAGTACGGTCCCGAGCAGTGCCGGCAGGTCTTCGAACTGCTCAAGCCGCTGCGGATCGCGGCGGGCGACTTCGCCGAGCCGGACGAGGGGGCTGCGGAAGGGCGGCCGTGAGGGCGGCTACCCTCGTGGGAGCGGTGCGCGGATCCGGGCGTACCGGCCGAAAAAGCCGAGCGAGGCGAGGAAGAGTATGAAGGCGACCCCCCTGCTGGGCTGGTACCGCGGCCTGGCCATTGCGACCGGTGTGGCACTCCTGGTGTTCTGCGGCTTCATGGTCGCGAAGTACGGGTTCAGCACCGCCGAGGACCTGACCACCTACGTCGCGATGCTGCACGGCTACCTGTACATCGGGTACTTCGTGGTGACCTTCCTACTCGGGCAGAAGCTCAAGTGGCCGCTCGGCCGCCTGGTGCTGACCCTGGCGGCGGGCTGCATCCCGTTCCTCTCCTTCGTCTTCGAGCGCCGGGTGGCCCGCGAGGCCGCCGAGCAGCTGCCGGCGGGCGGCGCCCGTCAGCCGGCCGGCGTCTGAGCCGCCCGCGCCACGAGCACGCGCCACGAGCACGCGCCACGAGGGCGCCCCTTCCCCGAGCGGGGGAGGGGCGCCCTCGGCGCATCCGGGTCCGACCGGGCCGGGTCGTTCCCGGCCGCTGCCGTTTCCGCGGGCGGGGCTCCATCGACAAGTACTAGGACGTCCGAGTAAATTAGTAGGACGTCCTAATAGCTGTGCCGCCCGGTGCCGTGGCGGCCGTACGGAGCGGAGTTCGGCCCATGGACGCCGAGGAGATCGAGCGCGGACGGCAGCGCTGGCAGCAGCGGTACGACAAGGCCCGCAAGCGCGACGCGGACTTCACCACCCTCTCCGGCGACGAGGTCGAGCCGGTCTACGGCCCGGCGCCCGGGCAGCCCGTCGAGGGCTTCGAGCGGATCGGCTGGCCCGGTGAGTACCCGTTCACCCGCGGCCTGCACCCCACCGGCTACCGCGGCCGCACCTGGACCATCCGGCAGTTCGCCGGCTTCGGCAACGCCCAGCAGACCAACGAGCGCTACCGGATGATCCTGGACGCGGGCGGCGGCGGCCTCTCGGTCGCCTTCGACATGCCCACCCTGATGGGGTACGACTCGGACGACCCCAAGTCGCTCGGCGAGGTCGGCCACTGCGGCGTCGCCATCGACACGGCCGCCGACATGGAGGTGCTGTTCGCCGGCATCCCGCTCGGCGAGGTCACCACCTCGATGACGATCAGCGGCCCGGCCGTCCCGATCTTCTGCATGTACCTGGTCGCCGCCGAGCGCCAGGGCGTGGACCCGGCGGTGCTCAACGGCACCCTGCAGACCGACATCTTCAAGGAGTACATCGCCCAGAAGGAGTGGCTGTTCGCCCCCGAGCCGCACCTGCGCCTGATCGGCGACCTGATGGAGCACTGCGCCCGGGGCATCCCGGCGTACAAGCCGCTCTCCGTCTCGGGCTACCACATCCGCGAGGCCGGGGCGACGGCCGCGCAGGAGCTGGCGTACACCCTCGCGGACGGCTTCGCCTACGTCGAACTGGGCCTGTCCCGCGGCCTGGACGTGGACGTCTTCGCGCCCGGCCTGTCCTTCTTCTTCGACGCCCACCTGGACTTCTTCGAGGAGATCGCCAAGTTCCGCGCCGCGCGCCGGATCTGGGCCCGCTGGATGCGCGACCGCTTCGGCGCGAAGACCGACAAGGCGCAGTGGCTGCGCTTCCACACCCAGACCGCCGGCGTCTCGCTCACCGCGCAGCAGCCGTACAACAACGTGGTGCGCACCGCGGTCGAGGCGCTCTCCGCGGTGCTCGGCGGCACCAACTCGCTGCACACCAACGCGCTGGACGAGACCCTGGCGCTGCCCTCCGAGCAGGCCGCCGAGATCGCGCTGCGCACCCAGCAGGTGCTGATGGAGGAGACCGGCGTCACCAACGTGGCCGACCCGCTGGGCGGTTCCTGGTACGTCGAGGCGCTGACCGACCGGATCGAGCAGCAGGCCGAGGCGATCTTCCGGCGGATCCTGGACAAGGGCCGGGAGGACCACGAGATCGGCCCGATCACCTCCGGCATCCTGCGCGGCATCGAGGAGGGCTGGTTCACCGGCGAGATCGCCGAGGCGGCCTTCCAGTACCAGCAGTCGGTGGAGAAGGGGGACAAGCGCGTGGTCGGCGTCAACTGCCACCCGCGCAGCGTCACCCCCGACCTGGAGATCCTGCGGGTCAGCCACGAGGTCGAGCGCGAGCAGGTGCGGGTGCTGGGCGAGCGCAAGGCGGCCCGGGACGAGGCGGCGGTGCGGGCCGGGCTGGACGCCATGCTGGCGGCGGCCCGCTCGGGCGAGTCGATGATCCCGCCGATGCTGGACGCGGTGCGCGCCGAGGCGACCCTGGGTGAGATCTGCAACGCGCTGCGGCAGGAGTGGGGGACGTACCAGGAGAACGCGGCCTTCTGACCCGCTGAGCACCCGAGCCGCCGTACGGAGGTCCGTACGGCGGCTCCGGCGTGCCGTCAGCCGATGATCAGCGGTCCGAGCAGCAGGTCGATGAAGCGGCGGGTCCACGCGGGGGTGATCGGCTCGCCGCTGACCAGCACGCGGTGCTCGACGGTGCCGGCGATGGTGTCGAAGATGATGTCGACCTCCTCGCAGGCCGAGGCGGTGTCGGTGTCCGCCTCCAGTTCGCCGCGCGCCTGGGCGGCCGCCCGGCCCTGCCGGACCAGCCGCTTCTGCGGGTCCACGATGGCCTCCCGGATCCGGCGGCGCAGCTGGGGGTCCCGGGTGCCCTCGGCGAACAGGGCGAGCAGCGCGGCCTGGGTCTCCGGGCGGGCCAGCAGGTCGGCGAACTGGCCGACCACGGCCTCGATGTCGGCCCGCAGGCTGCCGAGGTCGGGCATCACCAGCTCGTCGAAGAGGCTGGCGACGGCGTCGACCACCAGCTCGTTCTTGGAGGGCCAGCGCCGGTAGAGCGTGGTCTTGGCGACCCCGGCCCGGCTCGCGACGTGGCCCATGGTCAGTCCGCCCCAGCCGAGTTCGGCGAGGGCCTCGCGGGTGGCGTCGAGGATCGCGAGGTCGGCGGCGGCGCTGCGCGGGCGGCCCTTGGCCCGGACGGCGCCCTCCCGGGCGGTGCCCTCCCGAGCGGAGCCGTCCCGGACGGTGTCGTCCGGTCTCACGGAGGGCTGGGCGGCCGGCACCGGGCCTCCTTGCGATCTACTGGTAAGTAACCTGGGTGGGGCTGGTAACGGTAGCGACTGTTCGCCGATTCGGGCAGCCGGGCGGACCGTGAAAGTGGGGCAGCTCACGTCCCCGAACCGCCGGTGGGGCTTGCGGCCGGGGCACCGGCTCCAGTTACGCTACGACCTGTAGCGAAAGCAGTGACAACCAGGCGCCGATCCCGTGGGACGGGGCGGCGCGGGTGCGGGTGGGGATCCGCGCCGAACGGTTCAGGCTACCGGGGGAAGGGCGCACCGACCGGGAACCCGCACCGCGCAGCCCGCGCGGGGCGACTTTCCGGAGGTTGGTGCCCGCGAGCAGTACGGACGGGGGAGGATGGTGCCATGCAGCCACGGAATTCGCGTCTCAACAGCTCCTCCCTGCGCGGTGCGGTCGACCTCGCCGCGGTGAAGGCGGCCGGTGAGGCCGCCCAGAAGGCCGAGCAGGCCCGGGCCGAGCGGGCCCGTCAGGCGGCCGCCGCCGAAGCGGACGGAGTCGCCGCCCCCCAGCCCGCCTACCCGCTCGTCATCGACGTCACCGAGGACACCTTCGAGACCGAGGTCGTCCAGCGCTCCGCCGAGGTGCCGGTCGTCATCGACTTCTGGGCCGAGTGGTGCGGGCCCTGCAAGCAGCTCAGCCCGATCCTGGAGGGCCTGGCCGAGGAGTACGCCGGCCGCTTCGTGCTCGCCAAGATCGACGTGGACGCCAACCAGCTGATCGCCCAGCAGTTCGGCATCCAGGGCATCCCGGCCGTGATGGCCGTGGTGGCCGGTCAGCTGGTGCCGCTGTTCCAGGGCGCGGAGAGCGCCGCCAACGTCCGCAAGGTGCTGGACCAGCTGATCCTGGTCGCCGAGCAGCGCTTCGGCATCTCCGGCGGCGCGGTCGTCCCGGGCGAGGCCGACGAAGCCGCGGTGCAGCGGCCGGAGGACCCGGCGCTGGCCGCCGCGCACGACGCGCTGGACGCCGGCGACCTGAGCGGCGCCGTCCAGGCGTACCGGAACGTGCTGGTCGACCAGCCGGGCAACACCGAGGCCAAGCTGGGCCTGGCGCAGGCCGAGCTGCTCCACCGGGTCGAGGGCCTGGACCTCCAGTCGGTCCGGGCGGCCGCCGCCGCCGACCCGAAGGACGTCGCCGTCCAGTTGCAGGCCGCTGACCTGGACCTGGTGGGCGGTCACGTCGAGGACGCCTTCGGGCGCCTGGTGGACACCGTCGGCCGGACCTTCGGCGAGGACCGGGACACCGCCCGGCTGCGCCTGCTGGAGCTGTTCGAGGTGATCGGCCCGGAGGACCCGCGGGTGGTCGTGGCCCGTGCGGCGCTGGCCCGCGTGCTGTTCTGAGCCGCGTGCTGTTCTGAGCCCGCCGTTCCGAGCCGCTCCCGCGGCGGCCTGGCCCCGGTGCTGGCACCGGGTGCCTGGCACCTCGGATGACCTGCGGTGTCGCCTGGTGATTTGGCGACAATCCGGTCAACCGGACAGAGGTTTACCAAATCTTGATTTCACCCGTGGGTGGTCACTTTCCGTGACCACCCACGGGTGTTTCGTTCCTGTTTCCGGCAGATTTCGCCGTCACGTTTCCTTCAACACGTCACGCACGGTGCAACTCGGGTCAATTCCATGATCAATGCCACCTGGTGTTGCATTACCCGTCAGTAAGGCACCCCTTGTGCTTCGCCCGGGATTCAAGCACGATCGGCCACGCCCGGTCCCAGACTCCACACCCTCCGACAGCCCGTCGGCCACGCGGAGCGCGGGATCCCCACCGGGTGATCCGCCGGCTCCGGTCGGCGGTAGGGAGGGCAGGGGGGTATCCGCGGTCCCACGGCGGTTCCTGTCCTCGACCGGCCGCGCGGCCCTGCGCGGTCGCTGGTTGTCGCTCGGGGGTGATCGCCGATGTCGTCGGTCCGACCCGTCGTCCCGCAAGGACGGCCGGTTTCGGGACGGGAGTGCCGCAGTACGCAGGCCGCTCCCGCGTCCGACGACGCCCAAGGCGCTCTCCGCTACCGAGGACGTAGCTCTCTCCCATCCCAGGCTCCCACCGGCGCGGGACGCGCCGCCGGGAAGCCGGAGATGTACGTCCTAGAAGGAGGACTCGCATGTCCAAGACCTACGGCAAGACCCGCTGGAAGCGCTTCGCCCTGGTGATGGTGCCGAGCGTCGCGGCCACCGCGATGGTCGGCGTCTCGATCGCCAACAGTGCGCTCGCCGCCTCGTTCAGCATTTCCGGCCAGCAGTTCAAGGTCAGCACCGACCAGCTGCACGGCACCAACTTCTCCCAGTTCGGCTCGGTCGACATCGAGGCGAACGGCAAGCCCCACCCGGTCGCGGTCTCGGCCTTCGACCACGCCGACATCACCAACCTGTGCCAGTCGGTGGTGACGGACCTGTCCGGCTTCGGGCTGGGCAAGATCACCCTCCAGCTGCACGCCGGTACCGAGGCGGGCAAGCCGGTCCAGGCCGACAACCTGCTGATCGACCTGGAGCAGCTGAAGGCGGACGCGACCTTCACCCAGATGAACATCGGCCAGGACGCCTCCACCCTCTCGGGTACGGCCACCCAGGGCTGGGCCCCGCACGCGGGTGTCACCAAGGCGGGCGGCGGCGCCGGCCTGCCGACCGGCGCGACCGGCTTCGCCCAGTCCGCCAAGACCGCCGACCTGAGCGGCGTCCAGCAGACCGCGCGGGCCACCTCGGCCGGCACGTTCAAGCTGAACGGCCTCAACCTCGCGCTCAAGAGCGGCGACGGCGCCGGCAACGAGTGCTTCTGAGCCACGTCTGACGGCACGCCGACCGGCGTGCCCGGATGACTGGGCAACCCGGGGCCGGGGGCGGCGGGCGACCGCCACCCCCGGCACCCACCTTTTTCGTTCTTCCCTCGTAGCGACGTCGAGGAGCTGCACCATGTCCAGCGCAACGGTCGAGACGCGGCCCCGTCAGCAGAACCCCGTCGGGTGGCTCTGGCGGCACTTCCGTGAATTCCGCCGCTCCAGGCCCTTCTGGGGCGGCCTGCTGGCCATGATCGCCGGCGTCCCGATCCTCTACTTCCCGTACGCCCACCTCACCTTCGGCGGGCTGACCATCGCGATGTCCACCACGGCCGGTGCCGGGTCGCTGATCATCGGGGTACTGATGATCATCCTCGGGCTGACCGCCTGGTTCCAGCCCGCCGTCCGGGTCTTCGCGGGCATCGCGACCATCCTGCTGACGCTGGTCTCGATCCCGGTCTCCAACCTCGCGGGCTTCGGCCTCGCCCTGCTGCCCGGTCTGATCGGCGGCGGACTGATGGTCTCCTGGGCGCCGCTGCCGGAGCCGTCCACCGCGCCGGCCAAGGGGCGGCGCGCACGGCGCGGTCGGCCGGCGGACGGTGCGGTGGCGGAGAGCGTCGCCACCGAGAGCGCCGCTGCCGAGGCCACCACCGCCGAGGCCACCACCGCCGAGGCCACCACCGCCGAGGCTGCCACCGCTGAGGTCGCCACCGCTGAGGTCGCCACCGAGACCGCCGCCGTCGAGGCGCCCACCGCGAAGCTGCCCGCCCAGGGCGGGCCCGTGGAGCAGGCGGCCGAGCCCGCGGCCGAGCCCGCCGCAGAGGCCGCCGCCGAGGCCGCCGTTCCGAAGCAGGGCACCGCCGGGGAGCAGGAGGGGGCGCGGTGACCGGGCCGGCCGAGCAAGCAGAGGGCACGGCCGTCCCCGCGCAGCGCTCCGGCCGGCACGCCGCGCCGCGCACGCCGGTCCGGGTCCGGCTGAGAGGCCGCGCCCTGGCGATGGCCGCGGTGCCGACCGCGCTGCTGATGGCGGCCGCCTACACGCCCAACCCGGCGGTCGCCGAGTCCGCCGCGGGCAAGCCGTGCGGCAACGCGCCGGTGGCCGTGCCGGACGTGGCGCCGGTCGAGGAGACGCCCGTCCCCAAGAGCGAGCTGCCCGAGCCGCCGCCCGCGCCGACCGGTACGCCGGGGGCGACCGGGAGCCCGACGACGAGGCCCTCGTCCGGCCCGAGCTCGCTGCCGACCACCACGCCGACCACCGCGCCGACCCAGATACCGACCACGGCGCCGACCACTGCGCCGGTGAAGCCCCCGCCGGCGACGGCGGCCACCCAGTCGGCCGTCCGCTCCGCCACCACCGGCGGCTCCGGCGCGGTCAGCGCCGTCTACCCGGGCACCGGGAGCGGCACGGCCACCGCGAGCCGGGCCGGGCTGATCGACGACCTCGTCGGCGGCATCAACCACCTGCTGAACCCGGGCGGTTCGGCCACTCCTTCGCCGAGCGCGACACCGAGTGCCACCCCCCAGGGCCCGGCCGCCCCCGCCCCGCGGGTCGGCACCCCGGCGCAGCCCGCCCAGCCGCAGGCCCCGGCCGCCGGCACCCAGCAGGCCGCGCCGCCCGCAGCACAGTCCCCGGACGGGAAGTCCGCCGCCGACCAGCCCTCGGGCGGGCAGCCCTCGCCGGCCGCCACCGCCTCGGGCGCCAAGGCGGGCGGCAGGGCGAGTGGCAAGGCGGCTCCGTCCACGACCCCGTCGGCGGGCTCCTCGGCCGCCGCCACCCCGTCCGGCTCGCCCACCGCGAACCCCAACTGCGACGTGGACGCCCGGAACCTGACCGCCGGTGCGGCCACCGCCGAGCACGTCGTCCCGGAGCAGAACTGGACGCTGCAGACCAGCCGCCTCGGCCTGCACGGCGCGGCCTTCCACGGCGTCTACGACGTGAAGACCCCGACCGGCACCAAGCGGGTGCTGAAGTTCGTGGTCGACAGCGTCGACATCGAGAACCTCGACATGTCGACCCTGGAGGGCAACGGCGTCACCTTCCACGTCCAGAGCGCCCCGGGTTCGACCTCGACCATGCGCAACGGCCCGGTCACCATGTACGTGGAGCGGCTGTCCGGCCACCTGTCCAAGCTGCTCGGCCTGCCGATCCCGATCGACCTGGGCGAGATCACCCTCACCCCGGACACCCTGCCGCGCTGGCTGTACGACCTGATCGGCGCCATCCCGATCCCGCTGGACATCGAGCTGACCGGGGTGACGGCCAAGCAGGCCGGCCAGTTCGGCGGCACCCTGCACATCCCGGGGATGCACCTGTTCAACGACGACGCGCCCTACAGCGACAAGTGACCGCCGAGCGGCGGACGCACGGCGCCGGGTAGCGGACGCGAAAACGCCGGTGGGGCGGCCCTCCCGTAACGGGAGGACCGCCCCACCGGCGTTCGTTCTACCGGGGCGTCACTCGCCGTGGCCGCCCACGCGGTGCACCTGCACCATGTTGGTGGTGCCGGGGATGCCGACCGGGACACCGGCGGTGACGATCACGGTGTCGCCCTCGCCCAGCTCGCCCAGCTTCAGCAGCTCGCGGTCGACCTGCGCGACCATCGCGTCGGTGGTGGCCACCTGCTCGGTGACGTACGACTCGACGCCCCAGCTCAGCGAGAGCTGGTTGCGGGTGGCCGAGTCCGGGGTGAACGCGATCACCGGGATCGGCGAACGGTAGCGGGACAGCCGACGCGCGGTGTCACCGGACTTGGTGAACGCGATCAGCGCCTTGCCGTTCAGGAAGTCGCCCAGCTCGCACGCGGCGCGGGCGACGGAGCCGCCCTGGGTGCGCGGCTTGCGGCCCGGGTTGAGCGGCTGGAGGCCCTGGGAGACCAGTTCCTCCTCGGCCTTCTCGCAGATCCGGCTCATGGTGCGGACGGTCTCGACCGGATACTTGCCGACGCTGGACTCGGCGGAGAGCATCACCGCGTCGGTGCCGTCCAGGATGGCGTTGGCGACGTCGGAGACCTCGGCGCGGGTCGGGCGCGAGGCGTGGATCATCGACTCCATCATCTGGGTGGCGACGATGACCGGCTTGGCGTTGCGGCGGGCCAGGGTGATCAGCTGCTTCTGGACCAGCGGCACCCGCTCCAGCGGGTACTCGACGGCCAGGTCGCCGCGGGCGACCATGATGGCGTCGAAGGCGAGGACGATCTCCTCCATGGCCTCGACGGCCTGCGGCTTCTCGATCTTGGCGATGACCGGCACCCGGATGCCGACCTCGTCCATGACCTCGTGGACGTCCTTGATGTCCTCCGCGTTGCGGACGAAGGACAGCGCGACCATGTCGACGCCCAGACGCAGCGCGAAGCGCAGGTCGTCCTTGTCCTTCTCGGACAGGGCGGGGACGTTCACGGCCGCACCGGGCAGGTTGATGCCCTTGTTGTTCGAGAGCACGCCGCCCTCGACCACCACGGTCTTCACCCGCGGGCCGTCGACGCTGACGACCTCCAGGGCGATGACGCCGTCGTTGATCAGGATCGGGTCGCCGGGCTTCACGTCGCCGGGCAGGCCCTTGTAGGTGGTGCCGCAGATGTGCTGGTCACCGGGGACGTCCTCGGTGGTGATGGTGAACTCGTCGCCGTTGTCGACGGTCACCGGGCCGTTGGCGAAGGTCGCCAGACGGATCTTGGGACCCTGGAGGTCGGCCAGGACGCCGATGGCCTTGCCGGTGTCCTCCGAGACCTGGCGGACCTTGCGGTACCGCTCCTCGTGGTCCGCGTGGTTGCCGTGGCTCATGTTCAGTCGGGCGACGTTCATGCCCGCCTCGACGATGGCCTTCAGCTGTTCGTAGGAGTCCGTGGCCGGACCCAGGGTGCAGACAATTTTCGCTCGGCGCATATGGATCAGTCTATCCGTTCGTGTTATAGGTGCATTCGGCACGGACCGGGAGGAATCGCCGACGAATGATCCCGAGGAACGAGACGATTCCGTGTCAGTCCTCGGACAGCTCGCTCTCGCGGTGCACCAGGGCGAAGGCCTGCCGGGCGATCTCCAGCTCCTCGTCGGTCGGCACCACCGCGACCGCCACCCGGGAGAACCCGGGCGAGATGATCCGGGCGTCGCCCGAGCGCACCGAGTTCAGCTCCGGGTCCACGGCGATGCCCAGCTCCTCCAGTCCCGCGGTGGCCGCCGCGCGCACCGGCGCGGCGTTCTCCCCGACGCCCGCGGTGAACGCGATCGCGTCCACCCGGCCGAGCACCGCGTAGTAGCCGCCGATGTACTTGCGCAGCCGGTGGACGTACGCGTCGAAGGCGAGCCTCGCGTCCGCGTCCCCCTCGTCGGCGCGACGCATGATCTCCCGCATGTCGTTCTCGCCGCACAGGCCGCGCAGCCCGCTGCGGCGGTTGAGCAGGTCGTCGATCTGGTCGACGGACAGGCCGCCGACCCGGTGCAGGTGGAACACCACGCCCGCGTCGATGTCACCCGAACGGGTGCCCATGACCAGGCCCTCCAGGGGGGTGAGGCCCATCGAGGTGTCCACGCAGCGGCCGCCGCTGACCGCCGAGGCGGAGGCGCCGTTGCCCAGGTGCAGCACGATCACGTTGACCTCGGCCGGGTCCTTGCCGAGCAGCCGGGCGGTGGCCCGCGAGACGTACTGGTGCGAGGTGCCGTGGAAGCCGTAGCGGCGCACCCGGTGCTCGTCGGCGACGGCCTTGTCGATCGCGTAGCGGGCCGCGTACTCGGGCATCGAGGCGTGGAAGGCGGTGTCGAACACGGCCACCTGCGGCAGGTCCGGCCGGAGCGCCCGGGCCACCTCGATGCCGGTGATGTTCGCCGGGTTGTGCAGCGGCGCGACCGGGATCAGCCGGCGGATCTCCCTGAGCACCTCGTCGGTGATCACCGTCGGCTCGGTGAACCGCTTGCCGCCGTGCACCACCCGGTGGCCGATCGCGGCCAGCTCGGGGGAGTCCAGCCCGATGCCGTCGGCGGCCAGCTCCTCGGCGACGGCCTTCAACGCGGCCGAGTGGTCCGGGAAGGCCTGCACCAGCTCGCGCCGCTCGCCGGCCCGCGGGGTGTGCACCAGCCGGCCGCCCGCCTCGCCGATCCGCTCCACCAGCCCGGAGGCGAGCCGGGCGCCGTCCAGCATGTCGATCAGCTGGTACTTCACCGACGAGGAGCCGGCGTTGAGTACGAGGACGCGCGTCCCTGCGGTCATGCCTGCGGCTCCTTGTCGTCCTGGGCCTGGATGGCGGTGATCGCCACGGTGTTGACGATGTCCTCCACCAGCGCGCCGCGGGAGAGGTCGTTGACGGGCTTGCGCAGCCCCTGGAGCACCGGGCCGACCGCGACCGCGCCGGCCGAGCGCTGGACGGCCTTGTAGGTGTTGTTGCCGGTGTTGAGGTCCGGGAAGATCAGCACGGTCGCCCGCCCGGCCACCGGCGAGCCCGGCAGCTTGGTGGCCGCGACGTGCTCGTCCACCGCCGCGTCGTACTGGATCGGGCCCTCCACCAGGATGTCCGGCCGCAGCGCGCGGACCAGCTCGGTGGCCTTGCGGACCTTGTCGACGTCCGCGCCCGAGCCGGAGGTGCCGGTCGAGTACGAGAGCATCGCGACCCGCGGCTCCACCCCGAACTGGGCGGCGGTGGCGGCCGACTGGATCGCGATGTCGGCCAGCTGCTGGGCGTCCGGGTCCGGGTTGACCGCGCAGTCGCCGTACACCAGCACCTTGTCGGCCAGGCACATGAAGAAGACGCTCGACACGATGGACGCGCCCGGCGAGGTCTTGATCACCTCGAAGGCGGGGCGGATGGTCGCCGCGGTGGAGTGCACCGCGCCGGAGACCATGCCGTCGGCGATGCCCTCCTGGACCATCAGGGTGCCGAAGTAGGAGACGTCGGTGACCACGTCCAGGGCCAGCTCGACGGTCATCCCCTTGTGGGCGCGCAGCCGGGCGTACAGCTCGGCGAACTGGCGGCGCAGCGGGCTGGTGCTCGGGTCGACGACCCGGAGCTGGGCGCGGTCGGCGCCCGGGTCGTCCTGCGGGAGGACGATGCCCAGGCTCGCGGCCTTGCGGCGCACCGCGTCGACCTCGCCGAGCAGGGTGAGGTCGCAGATGTTGCGGCGCAGCAGGATCTCCGCCGCGCGCAGCACCCGCTCCTCGGTGCCCTCGGGCAGCACCACGTGCCGGCGGCCGGCCCGGGCGCGTTCCAGCAGCTCGTGCTCGAACATCATCGGGGTCACCCGCTCGGACCGGCCGACCTCGATCCGGTTGGTCAACTCGGCGGTGTCCACGTGCAGTTCGAACAGTCCGAGGGCGATCTCGGCCTTCCGGGGGCTGGCCGCGGTGAGCTTGCCCTCCAGGTGGGTCAGGGTGGCGGCGGTGGGCCAGCTGCCCTCCGGGACGACCGCGACGGGGGTGCCGGGGGCGAGCCGGGCGGCCAGCGCCATCACGTTCGGGCCGGGGTGCTGGCCGAGGGTCAGCAGCACGCCGGCGATCGGCGGGGCGCCGGCCGCGTGCGCGGCCAGCGAGCCGATCACCAGGTCGGCGCGGTCCCCGGGGGTGACCACCAGGGCGCCCTCGGTCAGCGCGTCCAGGAAGGTGGGCAGCATGGCGCCGCCGAAGACGAAGCCGCGCACGTCCCGGGCCAGGCCGGCCGCGTCGCCGAGCAGCACCTCGGCGCCGGTCGCCTCCACCAGCTGGGCGACGGTCGGCGCGGCCAGGGCCGGCTCCTCCGGGATCACGTACGCCGGGATCGGCAGCTTCTCGGTGAGCGCGCGCTGGATCCGCTGCTTGGCGCCCGGGGAGGTCCGGTTGGCGATCATCGCCAGGGTCTCGCAGCCGAGGTCGGTGTACGCCCGGTGGGCGTTGCGCACCTCGGCGATCACGGCCTCCGGGTCCTTGCCCTGGCCGCCGACCACCGGCAGCACGGCGGCGCCGAACTCGTTGGCGAGCCGGGCGTTGAAGGCCAGCTCGTCCGGGATGTTGGTGTCGGCGAAGTCGGTGCCCAGCACCAGCACCGCCTGGCAGCGCCGCTCCACCGCGCGGAAGCGGTCGACCAGCGCGGAGACCAGCTCGTCCTGCCCCTGGGCGGCCTGCAGCGCGGCCGCCTCCTCGTAGGTGAGCCCGTACAGCTCGGGGCCCGGCAGGTCGATCCGGTACCGCCCGCGCAGCAGCTCGACGACGTGGTCCGACCCCGGCCCGCCGGGCGCCGCCGCGTGCACCAGCGGACGGAACACCCCGACCCGGTCCACCTGACGGGTGAGCAGTTCCATGACCCCGAGTTCGACGGCCTGCCGGCCGTCCCCCCGGTCGATCCCGGTCACGTACACGCTGCGCGCCACGCGGATGTCTCCGTCCCGTCGCCTCGGAAGCTGGTCATATCGACCATACCTTCGCACCACGAACGCCCGTCCGCGAGCAGAGGCGGGGGAGAGGGACAAGGGACCAAGGGCCCGGACCGAGGACTTGCGTCGACACCAGCCCTTGATGTACCTACGTTATGTAGTTACATTGGCTGGTATGGAGACCATGGGACTGCGTGAGCTGAACCAGAACCCGTCGAAGGCGGTCGCGCGGGTCCGGGCCGGCGCGACGATCGTCGTGACCGACCGCGGGCGGCCCGTGCTGAGACTGGTGCCGGAGGCGGCCCCGGAGTCGACCCTCGAACGCCTGGTCGCGGCCGGCGAGGTCACTCCGCCCACCGAGCAGGGCATGCCCGAGCTCGCCCTCGACCTGCTGCCGGACGTCGGCAGCCTGTCGGACCTGCTGATCGAGGACCGGAACCGGGAGCGCGACCGTTGATCTACCTGGACTCCTGCGCGCTGCTGAAGTTCATCAAGCCGGAGCCGGAGACCGCCGCGCTGCGAGCCTGGCGGGAGGCGCTGCCCGACGGCACCGAACTGATCACCAGTGAACTGGCCCGGCTGGAGATCACCCGCACGCTGATCCGTGCGGGCCTGTCGCACCAGCTGGTCCCGTACCACGTGGACCAGGCGCTCCGGGGGGCCTACCGGGTCGACCTCAGCAGCGCGGTGCTGGCCAGGGCGCTCGCCTACCGCACTCCGCGGCTGGGATCGCTGGACGCGCTCCACCTTGCCAGCGCGGAGCCCTTCCGCGCCGAACTCACCGACTTCGTCACCTACGACCGCGAGCTCGGCCGGGCCGCCGAGGAGCTCGGGTTCCCGGTCACGGCCCCCCGGTGACGCCCGCCCGTGGGGGCGGGCGCCCGGGGCTGCTCAGGCCGGGCGGAGCCAGAGGGTGGCGAGCGGGGGGAGGACCAGTTCGGCGGAGCGGGGCTGGCCGTTCCACTCGACCGGGTCGGCCTTGATCGGGCGGGAGTTGCCGGTGCCGCTGCCGCCGTAGGCCTCGGCGTCGGTGTTCAGCAGCTCCTCCCAGAGCTGCTCGCGGCCGTCCAGGGCGGGCAGGCCGACCCGGTGGCCGTGGCGGACGACGGGGGAGAAGTTGCAGACGGCGACCAGCGGGGTGCCGTCGGCGGCGAAGCGGACGAAGGAGAGCAGGTTGTCCTCGGCGGAGCCGCCGTCGAGCCAGCGGAAGCCGTCCGGGGTGGTGTCCAGCTCCCAGAGGGCGGGGGTGTCCCGGTAGGCCCGGTTGAGGTCGCGGACGAGGCGGCGCACGCCCCGGTGGTCCTGGTGGGCGGGCCACTGCTCGTCGAGCACCCACCACTGCGGGCCCTGCTCGTGGTCCCATTCCGCGCCCTGGGCGAACTCCTGCCCCATGAAGAGCAGTTGCTTGCCGGGGTGGGACCACATGAAGCCCAGGTAGGCGCGGTGGTTGGCGCGCTGCTGCCACCAGTCGCCGGGCATCTTGGAGACCAGGGCCTGCTTGCCGTGGACGACCTCGTCGTGGGAGATCGGCAGGACGTAGTTCTCGGAGTAGGCGTACACCATCGAGAAGGTGATGTCGTTGTGGTGGTACTTGCGGTGCACCGGCTCCTTGGACATGTAGACCAGCGAGTCGTGCATCCAGCCCATGTTCCACTTGAGCCCGAAGCCGAGGCCGCCGGCGTCGGTGGGCCGGGTGACGCCGTCCCAGGCGGTGGACTCCTCGGCGATGGTGATCACGCCGGGGCAGCGCCGGTAGACGGTGGCGTTCATCTCCTGGAGGAAGGCGGCCGCGTCCAGGTTCTCCCGGCCGCCGTACTGGTTGGGCGTCCAGCCGCCGCCCTCGCGGGAGTAGTCGAGGTAGAGCATCGAGGCGACCGCGTCGACCCGCAGGCCGTCGATGTGGAACTCCTCGCACCAGTACACGGCGTTGGCGACCAGGAAGTTGCGCACCTCGGTGCGGCCGTAGTCGAACTCCAGCGTCCCCCAGTCGGGGTGCTCGGCGCGCTGCGGGTCGGCGGGCTCGTACAGCGGTTCGCCGTCGAAGCGGGCGAGGGCGAAGTCGTCCTTGGGGAAGTGCGCGGGCACCCAGTCGACGATCACGCCGATGCCGTGCCGGTGCAGGGTGTCGACCAGGTACCGGAAGTCGTCGGGGCTGCCGAGCCGGGCGGTGGGGGCGAAGTAGCCGGAGACCTGGTACCCCCAGGAGCCGCCGAAGGGGTGCTCCATCACCGGCATGAACTCCACGTGGGTGAAGTTCAACTCCTTGAGGTAGCGCGGCAGTTCCTCGGCGATGGCGCGGTAGGTGGTGAGCTCGGGCCGCCAGGAGGCGAGGTGCAGCTCGTACACCGACATCGGGGCCCGGTGGTGCGCGGTGCGGGCCCGGCGGGCCATCCACTCGTCGTCCTGCCACCGGTGGGTGGAGGAGGTGACGACGGAGGCGGTGCCGGGCGGGCACTGGGCGGCCCGGGCGAGCGGGTCGGCCTTGTCGAGGACCCAGCCCTGCCGGGTGTGGATCTCGTACTTGTAGGTGGCGCCCTCGGCGACGCCCGGGGCGAACAGCTCCCAGACGCCGGAGGAGCCGAGCGAGCGCATCGGGTGGCCGCTGCCGTTCCAGTGGTTGAAGTCGCCGATCAGCCGCACTCCGGCGGCGTTGGGCGCCCAGACTGCGAAGGCGGTGCCGGCCACGCCGTCGACGGTGCGCACGTGCGAGCCGAGCGCCTGCCACAGCTGTTCGTGCCGGCCCTCGGAGATCAGGTGCAGGTCGAGTTCGCCGAGGGTGGGCGGGGTGCGGTAGCCGTCGTGCTGGCGCTGGGGTTCGCCGTCGGGGTAGTCCACCAGCAGGGTGTAGTCCGGGGGTTCGCCGCCCGCCAGGAGGCCGGTGAACAACCCGCCCTGCTGGTGGGTGAGTTCGGCGGGGCCGTGGGCGGTCTCCACCACCACCCGGTCGGCGAACGGGCGCAGCACCCGGATCGCCGTCCCGCCGTGCACCGGGTGGGCGCCGAGCAGGGCGTGCGGGTCGTGGTGCTGCCCGTTCACCAGCCGGTCCACCTCGGCCGGCGGCAGCGGCGCCTCGGGCAGGCGCAGGGCGCCGACCGGGGCGTCCGCGGCGGGACCGGCCGGGGCGGCGGCCCTGCGGTCGGTCCCGCGTTCGGAGCCCCCGCGTTCGGAGCCCCCGCGGTCGGCGGCCCCGGGTTCGGCGGCCCCGGCCAGGAAGGTGGCCGGAACGGGGCGGGTGGGGCGGCCGGTCGGGTCGAGCGGCGTCACGGCGTGGTCCTCCAGCGGCGGGGATGGGCGAACTCGTGGCGGGCGGGCGGGCGGGACGGGAGCGCGGGGTCAGACGGACAGGGCGAGCCGGTTGATCGCGGCGAGCGGGATCGGCAGCCAGCTGGGCCGGTGCCGGGCCTCGTACACCACCTCGTACACCGCCTTGTCGATCTCCAGCGCCCGCATCAGCTCGGGTGAGGCGGCCGGGTCGGCGCCGCCCCCGGCGGTGTAGCCGGCGCAGAAGGCGGTGCGGTTGCGCTGGGCCCAGGCGGCGGCGAGGTGGGCCAGCTCGGGGTCGACCGGGCCGCCGGCCAGCAGGTGGGCGGCCGCGTAGTCGAAGGAGCGCAGCATCGCGGCGACGTCGCGCAGGGCGGGCTGGGGTTCGCGGCGCTCGTTGACGGATTTGGCGGGCTCGCCCTCGAAGTCCAGCAGCACCCAGCCGTGCGGGGTGCGCATGGCCTGGCCGAGGTGGAGGTCGCCGTGGATGCGCTGGACCGGCAGGCCGTCCGGGTGGGCGTCGGCGAGCTGCTGGAAGGCGGCGCGCAGGGCGGCGCGGAAGCGCAGCAGGCCGGGGACGGCGGCGACGGCGCTGTCCAGCCGGTCGGCCATCGCGGTGGCGAGCCGGCCGGTCTCGGTGCGGTCGAGCCGGGCGACGGGCATGGAGCGGGCGAGGACCCGGTGCACCTCGGCGGTGGCCCGGCCGAGCCGGTGCGCCTCGATGGCGAAGTTGCCGGGGGAGCGGTCGCCCTTGAGCCGGCCGACCTGGTCGAGGGCGAGTTCCCAGCCGTCCTCGGCGTCCGGCAGGTAGCGCTGGAGCAGTCCGAGGGTGGCGGGTTCGGCGCGTTCCATCCGGCTCTCGAACCAGGCGGCGACCCGGGGGATGCGGGTGGAGCCGGCCCGGGAGAGGGCGAGGGAGAGTTCCAGGTCGGGGTTGGTGCCGGGGTGGACGCGCCGGAACAGTTTGAGGATGTACGAGGTGCCGTAGATGACCGAGCTGTTGGACTGTTCGGCGGTGGAGGCGCGGCCGGGGAGGTTGGCGGGCAGTCCGGAGCCGGGGGTGCGGCGGAAGGAGAGCGAGCCGAACCGGTCGCCGGTGGCCAGGTGTTCCAGGAGGCGTCCGGTGAGTTCGGGGTCGTGCACGGCGTCGTAGAGGGCGGCGCCGTCGTACGGGCCCTGGGTGAGCCGGCCGAGCACGGCGCCGGGTTCGATCCCGGCGGGCCCCTGGGAGCGGATGCCGAGCAGCAGTTGGTAGGTGTCGCCGTGCGGGAGGCCGGCCGTGGTGGCGTGTTCGACCCGCAGCAGCAGGTGCAGCAGGGCCGGGTCGCCGACCTGCAGCGGGGTGCCGACCACCGGGACGAGGCCGGTGATGGGGCGCCCCTTCCCGGCGTACCAGCGCTGGGTGGGGAGCCAGTCGGCGATCAGCGGCAGGGCCGCCTGGACGAGCTCGCTGACCCCCAGGGCCGTTCTCCGGACCCCGGTGCCCCGCGCGCCCGGGTGCGGCGCGGAGCCGGCCGGGGCGTCGTGCTGCACATGGGCTTGCGAACGGGAGGTTTCGGACATGACTCCCTTTCCCCGGAAGCACGCGGACGGCCCGACGGGTCGTGGCCGGGGTCCGTCAGTCTTCCGGATTTCGGCGGCGCGGCGGTCGCGGCACGCGAGCACGGCTCGGGTGTCACGCCTTCGTGTGGGTGGCCGTTGGGCTGTTCTCCGTACGCGGTGGTGCAGAGAACTCCGGGGGCGCGGGGGTCAACTCGCGCCCCCGGAGGGTCTGGTGGTGCTGTGCGGGCCGCTGGTGGCAGGGCTCGGCGGATCGTTACTTCGACCGCCCGGTTCCGCTCGTGCGCGGGGGCTGCCGGAGTTGGAACCAGTAGAAGCCGTGGCCGGCCAGCGTGAGCAGGTAGGGCCACTCGCCGATCGACGGGAAGCGCACTCCGCCGATCAGCTCGACCGGGTACCGCCCGCCGTACTGCCGGAGGTCCAGCTCGGTCGGCTGCGCGAACCGCGAGAAGTTGTTCACGCACATGACCAGGTCCCCCTCGTACTCGCGCACGAAGGCCAGCACGGCGGGGTTGCTGGACGGCAGTTCGGTGTAGGTGCCCAGGCCGAACGCCGGGTTGAGCTTGCGGATCTCGATCATGCGACGCGTCCAGTGCAGCAGGGAACTCGAACTGCTCTGCTGCGCTTCGACGTTGGTCACCTGGTAGCCGTACACCGGGTCCATGATGGGCGGCAGACTGAGCCTGCCCGGGTCGGCGGAGGAGAAACCCGCGTTGCGGTCCGGGGTCCACTGCATCGGCGTGCGCACGCCGTCCCGGTCGCCCAGCCAGATGTTGTCGCCCATGCCGATCTCGTCCCCGTAGTAGAGCACCGGCGAGCCGGGCAGGGAGAGCAGCAGGGCGGTGAACAGCTCGATCTGGTTGCGGTCGTTCTCCAGCAGCGGGGCGAGCCGGCGGCGGATGCCCACGTTGGCGCGCATCCGCGGGTCCTTGGCGTACTCCGCGTACATGTAGTCGCGCTCCTCGTCGGTGACCATCTCCAGGGTCAGCTCGTCGTGGTTGCGCAGGAAGATGCCCCACTGGCAGCCGCCCGGGATCGCCGGGGTCTTGGCCAGGATCTCCGACACCGGGTACCGGGACTCCCGGCGCACGGCCATGAAGATCCGCGGCATCACCGGGAAGTGGAACGCCATGTGGCACTCGTCGCCGCCGGCCGTGAAGTCGCCGAAGTAGTCGACCACGTCCTCCGGCCACTGGTTGGCCTCGGCGAGCAGCACGGTGTCCGGGTAGTCGGCGTCGATCTCCTTGCGGACCCGCCGGAGGAACTCGTGGGTCTCCGGCAGGTTCTCGCAGTTGGTGCCCTCGCGGGCGAACAGGTACGGCACCGCGTCCAGCCGGAAGCCGTCGATGCCGAGGTCGAGCCAGAACCGCAGCCCGGCGATCATCTCGTCCTGGACGCGGGGGTTGTCGTAGTTGAGGTCCGGCTGGTGGGAGAAGAACCGGTGCCAGTAGTACTGCTTGCGCACCGGGTCGTAGGTCCAGTTGGAGGTCTCGGTGTCGACGAAGATGATCCGGGCGTCCGGGTACTGCTTGTCGTCGTCGGCCCACATGTAGAAGTCGCCGTACGGCCCGTCCGGGTCCGCCCGGGAGGCCTGGAACCACGGGTGCTGGTCGCTGGTGTGGTTCATCACGAAGTCGATGACCACGCGCATGCCGCGGGCGTGTGCGGCGTCGGTGAACTCCATGAAGTCGGCGAGGTCGCCGAACTCCGGCAGCACCGACTTGTAGTCGGCGACGTCGTACCCGCCGTCGCGCAGCGGCGAGGCGAAGAACGGCGGGAGCCAGAGGCAGTCGACGCCGAGCCACTGCAGGTAGTCGAGCTTGGTCGTGAGCCCCTTGAGGTCCCCGACCCCGTCGCCGTTGCTGTCCTGGAAGGACCGCACCAGCACCTCGTAGAAGACCGCACGTTTGAACCACTCCGGGTCCAGGTTCTTCTTCGAGGTCTCCGGAAAGGTGTCGGGGACGGGCTCGTTCACTGTCACGCTGGGTTCCTCCGAACCGTGAGGAGGTGAGCCGGCTCGGCTGAGGGATCGAGCCGGACGTAGTTGTGCCGGCCCCAGGTGTAGGCGGCGCCGGTGAGCTCGTCGTGCACCGCGTGGGGCCCGTCGCCGTCGAGCGTGACGGTGGCCTCCTGGACGTGGTGCGGGTCGAGGTTGACCACGGTGATGACCCGGTCGGTCAGGCCGTCGGCGGTGGTCGCGGTCTTGGAGTAGGCGAGCACCTGCTCGTTGTCGGTCGGGTGGAAGCGCAGGTCGCGCAGCTGCTGCAGGGCCGGGTGGCGCCGGCGCAGCCGGTTCAGCACGGTGAGCAGCGGGGCGAGGGTGTCGGTGCGGTTCCAGTCGCGGGGGCGGAGCTCGTACTTCTCCGAGTGCAGGTACTCCTCGGAGCCGGGGTGGGCCGGCTCGTTCTCGAACAGCTCGTAGCCGGCGTAGACGCCGTAGCTGGGGGAGAGGGTGGCGGCGAGCACGGCGCGGATCGCGAAGGCGGCGCGGCCGCCGTGCTGGAGGTAGGCGTGCAGGATGTCCGGGGTGTTGGCGAAGAAGTTGGGGCGCATGTAGGCGGCCGCGTCGCCGGTGAGTTCGGTGAGGTACTCGGTGAGTTCGCGCTTGGTGGTGCGCCAGGTGAAGTACGTGTACGACTGGTGGAAACCGATCTTCGCCAGGGTGTGCATCATCGCGGGGCGGGTGAACGCCTCCGCCAGGAACACCACGTCCGGGTCGGTGCGGGCGATGTCGCCGAGCACCTTCTCCCAGAACACCACCGGTTTGGTGTGGGGGTTGTCGACCCGGAAGATCCGGACGCCGTGCGACATCCAGAACCGGAGGGTCCGGACGGTTTCCTTGACGATTCCGTCCATGTCCTGGTCGAAGTTGACCGGATAGATGTCCTGGTACTTCTTCGGCGGGTTCTCGGCGTACGCGATGGTGCCGTCGGCGCGGTGGCTGAACCATTCCGGGTGCTTGTTCACCCACGGGTGGTCGGGGGAGCACTGGAGGGCGAAGTCCAGCGCCACCTCCAGGTGCAGCGCCCTGGCCTCGGCGACGAAGTGGTCGAAGTCCTCGATGGTGCCGAGGTCCGGGTGGACGGCGTCGTGGCCGCCCTCCGGCGAGCCGATCGCCCAGGGCGAGCCGACGTCGTGCGGACCGGCCGTCAGGGTGTTGTCCGGGCCCTTGCGGAAGGCTCGTCCGATCGGGTGCACCGGCGGCAGGTAGACCACGTCGAAGTCCATCGCGGCGACCGCCGGCAGCCGTTCGGCGGCGGTGCGCAGGGTGCCGGAGCGCGGCGGCTCGACCCCGTTCGGGTCCACCACCGCGCCCTCCGAGCGCGGGAAGAACTCGTACCAGGAGCCGAACAGCGCGCGCTCGCGGTCCACCTGGAGCGGCAGCGGGCGGGAGGCGCTGAGCAGCTCCCGCAGCGGGTGGCGGGCCAGCAGCTCCAGCACCTCGGGGGCGAGCGCGGCGGCCAGCCGGGACAGCGGCGGCAGGCCGGGGTCGCGCAGCGCGTCCGCGGCGGCCAGCACGTGCGCCCGGCCGTCCTTCTTCGGCACCCCGGCGGCGGCCTGCTCCAGCAGCCGGGCGCCCTCCTCCAGGACCAGCGCGGTGTCGATCCCGGCCGGCAGCTTCACCGCGGCGGTCTTCCGCCAGGTGGCGACCGGGTCGCTCCACGCCTCCACCAGGTACGACCAGCGGCCCGGGCCCGTCGGGGTGACGTGCGCGCCCCAGCGGTCGGTGCCCTCGGCGAGCTCGCGCATCGGCGTCCACGGGCCGCTGCGCCCGCGCGGGTCGCGCAGCACCACGTTGGCGTTGACGGCGTCGTGGCCCTCGCGGAAGACGGTCGCGGTGACCGGGAAGGTCTCGCCGACGACGGCCTTGGCCGGGCGGCGGCCGGCGTCGATCTGGGGGCTGACGTCCAGGACGGGGATGCGGCCGATCACGGTGTCGCTCTCTGTCGTCTTGCGGGCGGAGGGCTTGGTGGCGGTCTTGGTGGCGGTCTTGCGGGCGGGGGCCTTGCGCGCGGGCGTCCTCGCGGCGGTTCCCGAGGGCTCCGGCGGGGTGGCCCCGGAGCCGGCCCCCGCGGTGGCGGTGCTGCGGCGCGTGGTGGTGGTGCGCCTGCGCGGTGCCGCCGCCGGGCCCTCCTCGGCCCCGGGTTGGGGGGCCGCTGCGGAGGGCTGCGCCGTGGGAGCCTGTGCTGCGGAGGATTCGGTACGGACCGCCCCGGACACCCGGGGCGACGGCATCGCCGGGTCTGTCCGAGTGTCAGAATCCATCCGTCCGGCGGATTCCGCGACCGCTGCGTCGACGGTGTCGGCCACCGGTGTGGACTGGTCCCGCGTGTCGCCGTGCATGCCAAACTCCTGCCCGAGATCAGCGGCAGCTCCCGCGCGGGCCGGGGGTGGGCCGGGGGGAGTACCGGGAGGACTGCTGGGTGGGGTGGACGTGCGACCGGAAGCCTGCCCGCGCCGCTGTCCCCGGCAACCTGCCCGGCGCCCGCCGAACCGGTGGCGGGGCGCCCCGGAACCGGTGCGCGTTCCGGCGCACGCCTCCGCGGGCACGCCCCCGGGCGGGCCGGTCGACCCGTGAACGAGCCGACCGTGCGCGAGGACACGCGCCGGTGCGCGGCGAGCGCCGAACGGGCTAAGGGAGAAGGGGAAGGATCAACGCGAAAAGGATTCGGACGTGCTGCTCCACGGGGGACGCCACCCGTCGTCGTTGTCCCCGCAGCATCAACGACCTTCGGCCATCCTCGCACCGGCGACACGGTTTTCGCAGCGGTACGACAGTAGTTTCGGGATTTGTCCGGGGCCGTGGATCAGCCGGAAATGGATCTGTTCCGCAGAGTTCACGCATTGGTAGCGCGACGACCGGAAATGTGCGCCTCGCGCGCCCCCCGTGCAGACCAATGCGCCGAATGCGATCTCATCAATAGCCCGAACGGATGCCCAATAGTCCACTTGACCCGTAGTCGGACCGGGCGTCGAGGCTACGCTTCACCGCTGTGAAGGCAATCCGCAGATTCACCGTCCGCACCGTCCTGCCCGAACAACTCCAGCCGTTGCACGAGCTGGCCCTCAACCTGCGCTGGTCCTGGCACCCCGAGACCAGGGACCTCTTCCGGTCCGTGGACCCGGAGGTCTGGGCCGCGACCGGCGAGGACCCGGTGCGGCTGCTCGGGGAGGTCCCGGCCGCCCGGCTGGCCGCGCTCGCCGCCGACCGGCGCTTCCTGCGCAGACTCGGCGACCTCGCCGACGACCTGCGCGAGTACCTCACCGGCCCGCGCTGGTACCAGGCCCAACAGGACGGCGGCGCCACCCCGCCGCCCACCGCCATCGCCTACTTCTCGCCCGAGTACGGCATCGCCGCCGCGCTGCCCCAGTACTCCGGCGGCCTCGGCATCCTGGCCGGCGACCACCTCAAGGCCGCCAGCGACCTCGGCGTCCCGATCATCGGCGTGGGGCTGTTCTACCGGCACGGCTACTTCCGCCAGTCCCTCGACCGGAGCGGCTGGCAGCAGGAGCGCTACCCCCTGCTGGACCCGGACGAACTGGCCGTCAGCCTGTTCCGGGAGGCCGACGGCACCCCCTGCCGGGTCGACCTCGCCCTGCCCGGCGGCCGCACCCTCGCCGCGCACATCTGGAAGGCCCAGGTCGGGCGGGTCCCGCTGCTGCTGCTCGACTCCGACATCGAGGCCAACTCGCCCGCCGAGCGCGACGTCACCGACCGGCTCTACGGCGGCGGCAGCGAACACCGGCTGCTCCAGGAGATGCTGCTCGGCATCGGCGGCGTCCGGGCCGTGCGGGCCTACTGCCGGCTCACCGGGCACCCCGCCCCCGAGGTCTTCCACACCAACGAGGGCCACGCCGGCTTCCTCGGCGTCGAGCGGATCCGCGAACTGGTCGCCGCCGGGGCCGGGCTGGACTTCGCCGCCGCCCTGGAGTCCGTCCGGGCCGGCACCCTGTTCACCACCCACACGCCCGTCCCGGCCGGCATCGACCGCTTCGACCGGGAGCTGGTCGCCCGGCACTTCGACGGCGACGCCGCGCTGCCCGGCGTCCCGGTCGAGCCGGTGCTCGCGCTCGGCGCCGAGACCTGGGCCGGCGGGGACCCGAAGCTCTTCAACATGGCCGCCATGGGCCTGCGGCTCGCCCAGCGCGCCAACGGGGTCTCCACCCTGCACGGCGAGGTCAGCCGCTCGATGTTCAACGGCCTCTGGCCCGGCTTCGACCCCGCCGAGGTGCCGATCACCTCGGTCACCAACGGGGTGCACGCCGCCACCTGGATCGACCCGGCCGTGGTCCGCCTGGGCGCCGCCGAGATCGGCGCCGAACGCGCCGAGGAGGCGATGACCACCGGCGAGACCCAGCGCTGGACCGGCCTGGAGCGGATCGGCAACACCGAGATCTGGGACCTGCGCCGCAGCCTGCGCGCCCAGCTGGTGGACGAGGCCCGCCGCCGGCTGCGCGCCTCCTGGCGCCAGCGCGGGGCCGGCGAGGCCGAGCTCGGCTGGGTCTCCTCGGTGCTCGACCCCGACGTGCTCACCATCGGCTTCGCCCGCCGGGTGCCCTCGTACAAGCGGCTCACCCTGATGCTGCGCGACCCGGTCCGGCTGCGCGCCCTGCTGCTGCACCCCACCCGGCCGGTGCAGATCGTGGTCGCCGGAAAGGCCCACCCGGCCGACGACGGGGGCAAACGGCTGATCCAGCAGATGGTCGCCTTCGCCGACGACCCGACGGTGCGCCACCGGATCGTCTTCCTGCCGGACTACGACATGGCGATGGCCCAGCACCTCTACCCGGGCTGCGACGTCTGGCTGAACAACCCGCTGCGGCCGCTGGAGGCCTGCGGCACCTCCGGGATGAAGGCCGCGCTCAACGGCTGCCTCAACCTGTCCGTCCTGGACGGCTGGTGGGACGAGTGGTACGACGGCCAGAACGGCTGGGCGATCCCCACCGCCGACGAGGACGCCGGCGTGCTCGACCCGGAGAGCAGCGAGGCCGAGCGGCGCGACGACATCGAGGCCGCCGCGCTGTACGACCTGATCGAGGAGCAGGTCGCCGGCCGGTTCTACGACCGGGGCTCCGACGGGCTGCCGCACCGCTGGATCGCCATGGTCCGGCACACCCTGGTCACCCTCGGCCCCAAGGTGCTGGCCGGGCGGATGGTCCGCGAGTACGTCGAGCGGCTGTACACCCCGGCGGCGCTGGCCCAGCGCGAGCTGGCGGTCCGCGACCACGCCTGTGCCCGGGAGCTGGCCGGCTGGAAGGCGAAGGTCCGGGAGGGCTGGCCGGGCGTGCGGGTCGAGCACGTCGAGGCGGACTGTCCGGCCGAGGCCCAGGAGCTGGGCAGCTCGCTGGCGCTGCGGGTGCAGGTCGCGCTCGGCGCGCTGGAGCCGGGCGACGTCGAGGTGCAGGCCGTCTCCGGCCGGGTCGACGAGACGGACGGCATCTCGGACGCCGAGGTGCTCGCCCTCAAGCCGGTCGGCGGGCCCGACCTGGACGGCCGCACCCGTTACGAGGGCGCGCTGGAGCTCGGCCGCACCGGCCCGTTCGGGTACACCGTGCGGGTGCTGCCCGCGCACCCCCGGCTGGCGTCGCCGGCCGAGTTGGGGCTGGTCGCCCTCCCGGCCGAGTCGACGGGGATGGACGCCGGGCTGCTGCGCTGAGGCCCCGGACCGGGTGGCTGCCGTCCGCCGTTGCTACGGACGGCAGCCACCCGCTTGCCCCGGGTGACGGGCGGGGGGAGCGTGAAGGCCATGATGCGAACCCTGCGCGCCGCCGCCCTGGCCGCGCTCTCCGTGCTCCTCGTGGCGTGGCCGGCCCAGGCCGCCACCGCCCCCCTCCCGGCGCCACCGGCGACCGCGCGGCTGTCCCTGGAGGTCTGCCCGCCGCAGGACCCGGTGGTCCCGGGCGGGACCGGGACGCTGGAGGTGAAGGTCACCAACCAGGGGCCGGCCGCCACCACCGACGACACCCTGGTGGTGGTGCACCTCCCCGCGCCGGGCGTGGTGCGGTCGGCCGACCCGGCCGTCACCCTGACCTACTTCGGCACCGGCAGCTCGTACACGATCCCGGCCGGGCTGGCACCGGGGGCGGCCTCGGTCGAGCGGCTGGCGCTGTACGTCGCGCCGATCACCGAGCCCTTCCTCACCATCGACGGCGACGTCCAGGCCTTCTACCCGGGTGACCCGGACCAGTCCGGCCACACCACCGCGTACCGCCTGACCACCGCCGACACCAGGGCCCACTTCATGGTGGGCGCCTCCTCGGCCTGGCAGGCCGGGCACCCCGTCCCGCAGCCCGGTGACCTCACCGGCAGGCCCGGGGCGACGATCGACCTGCCGCTGTGGGTGTACAACGCCGGCCCCTCGTACTCGCGGCACCCGATCGACCTGGCGGTCACCGTGCCCGAGCACACCACGCTGACCGGCACGCCCCCGTACGGCTGCACCGCCACCGGGCCGCGCACGCTGACCTGTCACTACGCGAGCGGGCCGCGGTTCCAGGACGCGGTCTTCATCGACCCGGCCGTGGTGATCGACTCCTCGGCCGTCGCCGGGCAGGTGCTGCCGGGCGGCACGCTGGACGTGGTGGCCGCGGTGGAGGACCGCCCCTCGCCGGACTGGCACACCGACTACGTGGTGACGGTGGACTGACGCGGCCGGGGCCCGCGGGGCCCGGACATGGAGCGGCCCGCCCGGGTGCGTGACGGCGCACCCGGACGGGCACAACTGTGGGGCCCTGCGGCCAGGGCCTTTCTTACACCAGACTGTCCCGCCAGGCACGATGCAGGGTGGCGAAACGGCCCTCCCCCTCGATCAGCTGCCGCGGCGAGCCGTCCTCGACGATCCGCCCCTGGTCCATCACCAGCACCCGGTCGGCGATCTCCACGGTGGAGAGCCGGTGGGCGATGATCACCGCCGTGCGGCCGGCCAGCACCGTGCGCATCGCCCGCTGCACGGCCTGCTCGCCCGGCACGTCCAGGGAACTGGTCGCCTCGTCGAGGATCAGCACGGCCGGGTCGGCCAGCAGGGCGCGGGCGAAGGCGACCAACTGGCGCTGCCCGGCGGAGATCCGGCCGCCGCGCTTGCGCACGTCGGTGTCGAAGCCGTCCGGGAGCGCGGCGATGAACCCGTACGCGCCGATCTCCCGGGCGGCCTGCTCGACCTCGGCGCGGGTGGCGCCGGGGCGGCCGATCGCGATGTTCTCGGCGACGGTTCCGGAGAACAGGAAGGACTCCTGGGTCACCATCACCACCCCGCGCCGCAGCTCCGGGGTGGCGAGGTCGCGCAGGTCCACGCCGTCCAGCCGGATCCGGCCGTCCGTCGGGTCGTAGAAGCGGGCCAGCAGCTTGGCGACCGTCGACTTGCCGGCGCCGGTCGCCCCGACCACCGCGACCGTCTGCCCGGCCGGGATCAGCAGGTCGAAGGGCGGCAGCACCTCCTTGCCGGTGCGGTAGGCGAAGCGCGTCCCCTCGAAGGAGACCGTTCGTCCCTTGGCTGTGACTCGCCCGCTCGCCTCCGGGCGCTCCGACCCGGTGCCGACGTTCTTCGCTCCGGCACTCCCTCCTTCGTCGGTCGCTTGTCGCTCATCGCTTTCGGCACCGGCGCGCCCTTCGGCTCGGGGCGGGGGCGGCAGTTCGACCGGCTCGGCCGGCTCGGCGACGGTCGGTTCGTGGGCGAGCAGGCCGGCGATCTTCTCCAGGGCCGCGGCGGCGGCCTGGTAGCTGTTCAGGAACATCGCCAGCTGGTCGATCGGGTCGAACAGGCGGCGCAGGTAGAGCGCGAAGGCGGTCAGCACGCCCAGCTCCAGCGCGTCGTCGGCGACCAGGTAGGCGCCCATCAGCACGATGCCGGTGAACCAGACGTTGGCGGTGGCGCGGGAGAGGCCGACGTACCGGGCGAGCTCCATGAAGCCCTCCGCGTTGGCCGCCGAGGCCTGGCGGTTGACCACACCGAAGGCGGCGTCGTTGGCCTTCTCGCGGCGGAAGGCCTGCACCGGGCGGATGCCGTTCATGGTCTCGGTGAAGCGCACGATCATCGAGGCGGCGGCCGTCCGCGAGCGGCGGTAGACCCGGCGCGAGCGGGTGCGGAAGGAGTGGGCGACCAGGGCCAGCGGCAGGAAGGCCGCCAGCGAGGCCAGGCCCAGCCGCCAGTCCAGCACCACCAGCAGCACCGAGATGTAGCAGACCGACAGGAAGACCGTCAGCAGCTCCTGGAGGCCCTCGGAGAGCAGTTCGCGCAGCGCGTCGATGTCGCTGGTGGCCCGGGAGATGATCCGGCCCGAGGTGTAGCGCTCGTGGAAGTCCAGGCTGAGCCGCTGGGCGTGCCGGAAGATCCGGCCGCGCAGGTCCAGCAGGACGTCCTGGTTCACCCGGGCGCTGATCTTGATGAACACCCACTGCAGCAGCGGGCTGAGCAGGGCGCAGAAGAGGTAGCCGGCCACCACCGCGACCAGCGGGCCGGAGTCGTGCGCGCGCAGCGCCGGGATGCCGCGGTCCATCGCCACCGCGACCAGCAGCGGGCCGGACTGCAGGGCGGCCTGCTGGACCAGGATCACCACCATGGCGACGGTGATCCGGGCCCGGTGCGGGGCGAGCAGCGAGCGCAGCAGTGCCCGGGGCGCGCCGGGCGGGACGGGGATGTCCTCCTCGTCCGCCGGGGGCGCGGGCAGCTCCTCCTCGGCCGGGACGGTCGGGTCGGTCTGGTCTCTCCGGTCGGCCGCGGCGGGCCCGGCGGGCCCGGCGGGTTCGACGGTGGTGGTCATCGGGTGGAGCCCTCCTCAAGGACGAACGGGCCCTCGGGCACCGGGGCGGCCTCGCCCGACATCAGTTCGCGGTAGCGGGGGCAGTCCCGGAGCAGTTCCTGGTGGGTGCCGACGGCTTCGATCCGGCCGTCGGCGAGCACCGCGACCCGGTCGGCGAGCAGCACCGTGCTGGGGCGGTGGGCGACCACCAGGGCGGTGGTGGAGCCGAGCACCTCGCGCAGTGCCCGTTCGACCAGGGCCTCGGTGTGCACGTCGAGCGCGGAGAGCGGGTCGTCCAGCACCAGGAAGGACGGGTCGCCGACCACGGCGCGGGCCAGCGCGAGGCGCTGGCGCTGGCCGCCGGACAGGCTCAGGCCCTGCTCGCCGACCTCGGTCCCCACCCCGGCCGGGAGCTTCTCGACGAAGCCGGCCTGGGCGGTGGCCAGGGCGGAGGCCAGCTGCCGGTCGTCCGCGCCGGGGGCGCCCATCAGGACGTTCTCCCGGACGGTGGCGGAGAACAGGGTGGGCTCCTCGAAGGCGACCGCGACGAGCTCGCGCAGCTCCTGCCGGGGCAGCTCGGCGATGTCCCGGCCGTCCAGGGTGATCCGGCCGCCTGTGGCCTCGTACAGCCGGGGGAGCAGGGCGGTGAGCGTGGTCTTGCCGCTGCCGGTGGCGCCGACCAGGGCCATCGTCTCGCCGCTGCGGACGTGCAGGTCGATGCCGGCCAGCAGGTCGGGGGTGTCGTCGGGGGCGTCGGGGTAGCGGAAGCGGACGCCGGTGAAGCGGATGCCGTCCCGGGTGCCCGGGGTGCCCGGCGGGCCGGGGGCGGCGGTCGCGGTGGCCGGGTCGGCGGGCTCGGCGGGTTCGGGCTCGTCGATGACCTCGAAGAACCGGTCGGTGGCGGTGGCGGCCTCGTTGGCGTAGGCGAGCAGCCAGCCGAGCGACTCGACCGGCCAGCGCAGCGCGAGCGCGGTGGAGAGGAAGGCGACCAGGGTGCCGGCGCTCAGCTCGTCGTGGGCGACCAGGTAGGCGCCGACGGCCAGGGCGCAGCCCAGCGCGATCTCCGGCAGGCCGACGATGACCGCCCACAGGTTGGCGAGCTGGTGCGCCTTGCTCAGCTCGGTGCGGCGCAGCCGGTGGGACTGGGCGCGGAAGTGCTCGGCCATCGCGCGGTGCCGGCCGAAGGCCTTGAGGATGCGGATGCCGAGCACCGACTCCTCGACCACGGTGGCGAGGTCGCCGTTCTGGTCCTGGGCGAGCCGGGCGGTGACGGAGTACTCGGACTCGAAGCGCCGGGTGAGCACCAGCAGCGGCGCGGCGGGCAGCAGGATGATCACGGCGAGCCGCCAGTCCTGGGCGAACATCAGCACCGTGCCGGCCAGGAAGGTCACCGAGTTGACGACCAGGAACACCAGCGGGAAGGCCAGGAAGAGCCGCATGGCGTTCATGTCGGTGGTGGCCCGGGAGAGCATCTGCCCGGAGCCCCAGCGGTCGTGGAAGGAGACCGGCAGCCGCTGGAGCTTGGCGTAGAGGTCGGCGCGCATGGCCGCCTCCAGCCGGCCCAGCGGGCGGGACAGCACCACCCGGCGGGTGTAGAACAGGGCGGCCTCGACCAGTCCGAGGAGCAGCAGCAGGCCGATCGGCGGCCACAGCGCGTCGAGGTCGTGCCGGGCGAGCGGGCCGTCGACGATCCGGCCGAGCACCACCGGGACGGCCAGGGTGCTCAGCATGGCGAGGGTGGCGGCCGACACCGAGACCAGGAGCCGGCCGCGGACGGCCCGGGCGTAGGGCCACAGGCGCAGCAGTGAGCGGACCGTGGAGCGGCGTCGCCCGGTCGTGCGGTCGGAGTCTTGTCGGTTCTCGGCCATCGCGGTGAGGGTAGGCAGAGTGCCCGTCATTTCTCATCCGGTTTTTCGCCCCTGTCGGTGAAGGCCGCCGAGAACCGGCCACCCGAACGGGTAAGGCGAGGGCGTGCTGAGGGGAGTGCGGAGCCGTTCGTGCAGGGAGGAGTGCGCCGTGCGCCTCTTGCGGGCGCCTGCCGAACGGCCGATTACATCTCCTGATGGACGCTCATCGGCAAGCGAGTGACAGGAGTGTGTGGACATGACGGTCGACACCGAGCCCACCCCCGGCCCAGGATCGGCAACCGTGCAGGTCAGGGCCCAGCTCAGCCTCAGCACCACGGCCGCCCGCAACCTGGCGACGACCACCAAGTCGAAGCCGCAGATGCAGGAGATCACCTCCCGCTGGCTGCTCAGGGTGCTGCCGTGGGTGCAGGTCAGCGCGGGTACGTACCGGGTCAACCGTCGCCTCAGCTACGCCCCCGGGCGCGGCCGGGTGGGCTTCGCCAAGGCCGGTTCCACGGTGACGGTGATCGCGCCCTCGCTGGCCGAGGTGCCGGCGTTGCGCGGGTTCGAGGACCAGGAGGTGCTGGCCGAGCTGGCCCGCCGCTTCGTGCAGCGGGACTTCGCGCCGGGCGACGTCCTGGTGCGGGAGGGGGCGCCGATCGAGGAGGTGTTCCTGATCGCCCACGGCAAGGTCGACCGGATCGGCACCGGCAAGTACGGCGAGGAGACGGTGCTCGGCACCCTCGCGGACGGCGACCACGTCGGTGACGAGGTGATCACCGAGCCCGGCGGCAGCTGGCCGTACACCGTGCGGGCGGGCACCGCCGGCGTCGCCATGGCGTTGAACGCGGCCGGGCTGCAGGAGCTGGTCGACCGCTCCGCGCCGCTGCGCGAGCAGCTGTTGGGCTTCGCCGCCGACGCCGCCCAGGCGCAGAACGCCCACGGCGAGGCGAAGATCGACCTCTCGGCCGGCCACCAGGGCGAGTACGAGCTGCCCGGCGCCTTCGTGGACTACGAGTTGGCGCCGCGCGAGTACGAGTTGAGCGTCGCGCAGACCGTGCTCAAGGTGCACACCCGGGTCGCCGACCTCTACAGCAAGCCGATGAACCAGACCGAGGAACAGCTGCGGCTGACCATCGAGGCCCTGCGCGAGCGGCAGGAGTACGAGATGATCAACAACCCGGAGTTCGGCCTGCTCCACAACGCCGACTTCGACCAGCGGATCCAGACCCACTCGGGCGCGCCCACCCCGGACGACCTGGACGAGCTGCTCTCCATGCGCCGCGACACCGACTTCCTGTTCGCCCACCCGAAGGCGATCGCCGCCTTCGAGCGGGAGTGCACCAAGCGCGGCATCGACCCGGGCACGGTCGACGTCCTGGGCAAGCGGCGGCCGGTCTGGCGCGGGGTGCCGATCCTCACCTGCGACAAGATCCCGGTGGCGGCCGACCGGACCACCTCCTTCCTCGCGCTGCGCGTCGGCGAGGACGACCAGGGCGTGGTCGGCCTCACCCAGGTCGGCATCCCGGACGAGGTCGAGCCCGGCCTGAACGTCCGCTTCATGGGCATCAACGAGCAGGCGCTCTCCTCCTACCTGGTCAGCGCCTACTTCTCGGCGGCGGTGCTGGTGCCGGACGCGCTCGGCGTCCTGGAGAACGTCGAGGTCAGCCACCCCTTCAACTGACCAGGGCGTCGCGGGCGGGTGCGCGCAGCAGTTGCAGCGAGCGCCCGCCCAGTACCACCGCGCCCCGCGGCCGGGCCTCGCCGGTGCCCGCGGCGGCCGTGTCCAGCACCGTCTCGTAGGCGGCCTCCGGCTCCGCCCAGGGTTCGCCGGGCAAGGTGAACGCCACCGGTTCGGGGCCGGAGTTGAGCAGCAGCAGGAAGCTGTCGTCGGCCAGCGGGAGCCCGGTGTCGTCCCGTTCGGGCAGCGCGGCGCCGGAGAGCAGCATGCCGAGGCAGGCCGTGGGGCCGAACCAGTCGGCCTCGGTCATCTCCTTGCCCAGCGGGGTGAACCAGGCGAGGTCCGGCTGTCCGCCGGGGGTGGCGGCCCGGCCGGAGAAGAACGCCCGCCGGCGCAGCACCGGGTGGGCCCGGCGCAGCCGGACCAGCCGTCCGGTCAGTGCGCACAGCTCCTGCCAGCCGGGCTGCTCCAGCAGCGACCAGTCCAGCCAACTGACCTCGCCGTCCTGGCAGTAGGCGTTGTTGTTGCCGCCCTGGGTGCGGCCCAGCTCGTCCCCGGCGGTGATCATCGGGACGCCCGCGGAGAGCAGCAACGTGGCGGTCAGGTTGCGCAGTTGGCGCAGCCGCAGGGCGTTCACCTCCGGGTCGGTGGTCTCGCCCTCGGTGCCGTGGTTCCAGGAGCGGTTGTCGTCCGTGCCGTCCCGGTTGGCCTCGCCGTTGGCCTCGTTGTGCTTGCGGTCGTAGGAGACCAGGTCGCGCAGGGTGAAACCGTCGTGCGCCGTCACGTAGTTGACGGAGGCGTACGGGCGGCGGCCGGCGCGCTGGTAGAGGTCGGAGGAGCCGGCCAGCCGGTAGCCGAGCTCGCGCACGTCCGGGCGGGCGCCGCGCCAGAAGTCCCGTACGGTGTCGCGGTAGCGGTCGTTCCACTCGGCCCACAGCGGGGGGAATCCGCCGACCTGGTAGCCGCCCGGGCCGACGTCCCACGGCTCGGCGATCAGCTTCACCCGGCTCAGCAGGGGGTCCTGGGCGATCGCGGCGAGGAAGGGGTGCTCCATGTCGACGCCGTCGCTCGCCCGGGCCAGGGCGGCCGCGAGGTCGAAGCGGAAGCCGTCCACGCCCATCTCGGAGACCCAGTAGCGCAGCGAGTCGGTGATCAGCCGGATCACCTGCGGGCGGCGGGTGTCCAGGGTGTTGCCGCAGCCGGTGTAGTCGGCGTAGCCGCGCGGGCGGTGCGGGGCCAGCCGGTAGTAGCCGGCGTTGTCGATGCCGCGCAGGGAGAGGGCGGGCCCCAGCTCGGCGCCCTCGGCGGTGTGGTTGAACACCACGTCCAGGATCACCTCGATCCCGGCGGCGTGCAGGGCGCGGACCATCCGCTTGAACTCGCCGACCTGGCCGCCGCGTGAGCCCGAGGCGGAGTAGCCGGCGTGCGGGGCGAAGTAGCCGACGGTGTTGTAGCCCCAGTAGTTGACCAGGCCGCGGGACTGGAGGTGGTCCTCGCTGGCGTACTGGTGCACCGGCAGCAGCTCGACGGCCGTCACCCCGAGGCGGGTGAGGTGGGCGAGGGCGGCCGGGTGGGCCAGGCCGGCGTAGGTGCCGCGCAGGTGCGGGGGGATGTCGGGGTGGCGCATGGTGAAGCCGCGGACGTGCAGCTCGTAGAGGACGGTCTCGGCCCAGGGGGTCTTCGGGCGGTGGTCGTCGTACCAGTCGTCGTCGTCGTGGACGACCACGGATCTGGGCACGTACGGGGCGGAGTCGCGGTTGTCCCGGACGGTGTCGGCGACGTCGGCCTCCGGCCAGTTGCGGACGGCGGAGCACGCGGCGTCGTGGGAGGTGTAGCAGCCGTCGACGGCGCGGGCGTACGGGTCGAGCAGCAGCTTCGCGGGGTTCCAGCGGGCGCCCGTCCACGGGTCCCAGCGGCCGTGCACCCGGAAGCCGTAGCGGGTGCCGGGGCGGACGCCGGGGAGGAAGGCGTGCCAGACCTGGAGGTCCTGCTCGGTGAGGCGGTGGCGGTGCTCCCGGCCGTCCTCGTCGAACAGGCACAGGTCGACGGCCTCGGCACCGGCCGCCCAGAGGGCGAAGTTGGTGCCGGGGCCGCCCGGCCGGTCCGTCCGGAAGCGGGCGCCCAGGGGCTGCCAGCTGCCCGGCCGTACCCCGGCCTCCTCGGCTTCCAGGTCCTGGCCTGAGGTCATGGTCGTGCCCTCCCTGAACGGGGGGTCCCGGGCCCCGTTCACCTTCTCTTTCCCGTTTACGCCCCTCTCCGCACCCACCCCTTCCACCGTCCCCTCCCGCAGCGTGTCCCGCTCGCCCCGGTCGGGGGGTGGGGGTGGTCGGTGGGGATGGGGTGGTGCGGGTGGTGGGCGCGTGTCCCGGGGTGGTTCGGGGTCGTTGTTCCCGGAGTCCGGTGTTCCAGGCGTCGGACCCGAGCAGTGGGAGGCCCCGGGATGCGGCGCCGAGGTGGGGTGTGGGCGCGCCGGGTGGCGGCGGCGGTGTGCTGTCTGGCCGTGGTCAGCGGCTGCGGCGGGTCGGCCGGGGCGCCGGCGGGGGACGCGGTGGGGGCCGGGGCGCCCACGCCGCCTCCGCCGCCGTCGCGGGCGGTGCTGGCGGCGGTGCCCGCGGACGGGGCGCAGGACGTGCCGCCGGAGGGGCCGGTGCGGGTGGGCGTGACGCAGGGGCGGCTGGTGTCGGTGCGGCTGGCCGACGCGAAGGGGGTCGAGCTGCCGGGGGCGATCGGCGCGGACGGTGCCAGCTGGGCGCCGGAGGGGGCGCTGCCGCTGGGGACGGCCTTCACCCTGGACGCGGTCGCGGAGGACGACCAGGGCCAGCGGGCGGCCCAGCACTCGGAGTTCTCCACGGCGGCCCGGGCGCACACCTTCGTGGCGTTCTTCACGCCGGAGGACGGGTCCACGGTCGGGGTCGGGATGCCGGTCTCGCTGCGGTTCAGCAGGCCGATCGCCGACCGGGCGGCGGTGGAGCGGGCCGTGCAGGTCACCGCGGACCCGCCGGTGCCGGTGGCGGCGCACTGGTTCGGCAACCAGCGCCTGGACGTCCGCCCGCAGCAGTACTGGGCGGCCGGAACCAAGGTGACGGTGGCGCTGCGGCTCAAGGACGTGCAGGGGGCGCCGGGGGCGTTCGGCAGCCAGAACCGGGACCTGCGCTTCACGGTGGGCCGGGCCCAGGTGTCCACGGTGGACCTGGACGCGCACACCCTGACGGTCCGGTCCGGGCCGGGCGGCAAGGTGGTGCGGGTGCTCAAGGTCTCCGGGGGCAGCCCCGAGCACTCCACCTACCGGGGGGTGATGGTGGTGTCGGAGAAGTACAAGCTGACCCGGATGAACTCGCAGACCGTCGGGATGGGCGACGAGTACGACATCAAGGACGTCCCGCACGCGATGCGGCTGACCACCTCCGGTACCTTCCTGCACGGCAACTACTGGGCGGACCAAGGGGTGTTCGGCACCGCGAACACCAGCCACGGCTGCATCGGGCTGGCGGACGCCAAGGGGGGCGCCGGCAAGGACACCCCGGCGGGGTGGCTGTTCGAGCACACCGTCCCGGGCGACGTGATCGAGGTGCGGGCCTCGGCCGGGGACTTCGTGCCGCCGTCGAACGGGCTGAACGGCTGGAACGTGCCGTGGGACCAGTGGGTGGCGGGCAGCGCGCTGCGGTAGCCACCTCCCCCCAGCCACCTCCCCGGGATCCGCTCGGACCGCACGGTTATCCTGCTCCGACGCGTCGGGCCCGATGCGAAAGATCGGGACCCGGTGCAACTCTTCCGGGCGCCCATCGCGTCAAGTGAGTGAATACCTGGAGGGGAGATTCCGTGAAGACGGGGAACACGGCCGGCGCTGCGATACGCACCGGTGGGCGCTACCGGCGCAGGGGCGCGATGGCACTGGTCATGGGGAGCGTGCTGCTGCTCACCGCGGCGTGCAACGACGACAAGGGCGCCACCTCGGGTGACGCGACGGCGGCGGCCCCGGCGGACGCCGGCGGGACGGCCGCCCCCGGAGGCGGCGGTGCGGCCACGCCGAAGACCTCGGCGGCGGTGCTCTCGGTGTCGGCGAAGGACGGTGCCGAGGACGTCGCGCCGAACGCGCTCCAGGTCTCGGTCTCCAACGGCAAGTTGACCGCGGTCGAGGTGACCGACAAGAACGGCAAGCCGGTCGAGGGCGCGATCGCCCCGGACGGCGCCGGCTGGAAGCCCGCGGCGGCGCTCGCCGTCGGCATGGCGTACAAGGTGAACGCGCAGGCGAAGGACGACGCCGGGCTGGTGGCCGCGTCGACGACCTCGTTCACCACGCTGACGCCGGAGAAGAAGGCCTCCGTCAACGACAACATCGCCGACGGCGGCACCTACGGCGTCGGCATGATCGTCTCGGTGAGCTTCAACAAGGACGTCAAGAACAAGGACGCCGTCCTGAACGGCATCACCTTCGAGGCCAGCGACGGCACCAAGGTCAAGGGCCACTGGTTCGACAGTCGCCGGGTGGACTTCCGCCCGGAGGACTACTGGAAGCCGGGCACCAAGGTGACCATCAAGTACCGGTTGAAGAGCGTCGAGATCGCGCCGGGCGTCTACGGCGACGTGGACAAGGACGAGCCGTTCAACATCGGCCGCTCGATGGTCTCCACCGCCGACGCCAAGTCCCACAAGATGACGGTCGAGCGGGACGGCAAGAGCACCACCCTGCCGGTCACCATGGGCGCGGACGCGACGCCGTCCTGGAGCGGGACGATGGTGGTGATGGCCAAGGAGGGCATCACCCACATGGACTCGCGCACCGTCGGCCTGGGCGGCGAGTACGACATCAAGGACGTGCCGCACGCGATCCGGCTGACCACCTCCGGCACCTTCGTGCACGGCAACTACTGGTACAAGGGCATGCCGTTCGGCAACCTCAACGGCAGCCACGGCTGTATCTCGATGCAGGACGTGCAGGGCGGCAGCGACTCCTCGGTGGCCGGCAAGTTCTACAACGACTCGATGGTCGGCGACGTCGTGAAGGTCGTGAACAGCAAGGAGAAGACCGTCTCGCCCTCCAACGGGCTGGGCGGCTGGAACATCGCCTGGGCCAACTGGTAGGCCCGGTCGGATTTCTGTACGAGCGGCCCGGACTCACCCGTTGGGGTGGTCGGGCCGCTCGGTTTTCGGGGCAGAAAGCCCCTCGAACGGCGCAACCTTTCCGGTGGCCCGGCACATCTATGGGGCGGGTCCGTCGTGACCGCGGGGAGCAAGGGAGGGAATCGGCGATGAGGTCGATACGCAGAGTGGTGGCCGTCGGTTTGGTCGGCGGGGCGATGACGTTGACCGCGGCCTGTGGCGGCGGCAACGGGGGCGGCAGCGGGAGCGGCGCCGCCAAGGCCGATCTGGGGGCCGGTGCCGGGGCCTCGGCGTCCGCCTCGGCGCCCGGCAGTTCGGCGCCGAAGGTGTCCACGGCCGCGGTGAGCATCGAGCCGAAGAACGGCGCGGTGGACGTGGCGCCGGGCACGCTCAAGATCGGTGCGACGGGCGGCAAGCTGACCACCGTCAAGGTGAGCGACAAGGCCGGCAAGGAGGTCCCCGGCACGATCGCCGCGGACGGCGCCAGCTGGACCCCGTCCGCCGGGCTCTCGGTGGGCACCGCCTACCAGGTCAGCGCGATGGCGGCGGACGCCAACGGCGCGGTCGCCGAGGCGGACAGCAGCTTCACCACGCTGACCCCGGCGGCGCTCGCCAAGGCCTCCGACAACGTGGACGACAACGCGATGTACGGCGTCGGCATGATCGTCTCGGTGGACTTCAGCAAGGACGTCAAGAACAAGGACGCCGTCCTGAACGGCATCACCTTCGAGGCCAGCGACGGCACCAAGGTCAAGGGCCACTGGTTCGACGACCGCCGGGTGGACTTCCGTCCGGAGGAGTACTGGAAGCCGGGCACCAAGGTGACGGTGCACTACCGCCTCAAGAGCGTGGAGATCGCCCCCGGGGTGTACGGCAGCGACCGGGACGAGCCCTTCACGATCGGGCGATCCCAGGTCTCGACGGTTGACGCCGCCGCCCACACGATGACGGTGGTCCGGGACGGCCAGTCGAACTCCATCGACATCACCTCCGGCTCGGACGAACACCCCACCTGGAACGGCACGATGGTGGTCATGTCCAAGGAGGGCACGGTGCGGATGCAGTCCAGCACCCTGCCCGGGATGACCGGCGCGTCCTACGACCTCCAGGTGCCGCACTCGATGCGGCTGACCACCAGCGGGACGTACGTGCACGGCAACTACTGGAGCGGCTCCGCCTTCGGCGAGGACAACGTCAGCCACGGCTGCGTGGGCCTGCGCGACGTCAAGGGCGGCGGGGACTCCACCTCGATGGGCAAGTTCTACGCGGACACGCTGGTCGGGGACGTCGTCACCGTGAAGAACTCCATCAAGAAGGAGACGCTCGACCCGGCGAACGGGCTGAGCGGCTGGAACCTGCCGTGGAGCAAGTGGTAACCAGCAGGTCGCTGCGGTGAGACGTCAACCCGGGCTTGACTTCGGTCGGCCCGGGTCGACGCTTTTCCGGGGCCGGGTTGCTGGAGGCATATGCCGACTCGGGCGAGATCGTTTGCTCATTGTCCGTACGCGGCCGCTTGCGTTCCGCAATGATGGACGGCATGGCGGGTTGGGGCGAAGCAGATCAGTCATCGGTTCCCGTGGCCGGCAGGGTCGCGGAGGCGTCGTGGATCGACGTCCAGGGTGCGCTCGCGGCGCTGGAGCGGCTCAGCTCCGAGGAGCTGCAGGAGATGTACTCCGGCAGACTGTGCGACCAGTCCGCGCCCAACGAGGTGCGGCTGCCGTCCCGGCCGGAGTCGGGCCCGGTGGCCCGTCGGCTGGTCCTGAACGTCCTGGAGTCCTGGGAGCTCCACCAGCACCTGGAGGCCGGTGAGTTGCTCACCAGCGAGCTGGTGGCCAACGCGGTGCGGCACGCCGCCGGGCGCACCATCGGGCTGCACGTCAGCCGCAAGCCCGGGTGGCTGCGGATCGAGGTCCGCGATTCGTCGAGGGCGTTGCCCTGCATGATCCTCGCCGAGCCCCGGCCGGTGAACGAGCGCGGGCGCGGCCTGAAGATCGTCGACGACCTGGCGGACCGGTGGGGTGCGGACCTGCTGCCGCGGGGCAAGGGCGTCTGGTTCGAGTTGAAGGTCCGCGAGCGGAGCTGAGGGGCGGGCTTCCGGGTGCTGGTTTCCGGGCCCGGGCGTCAGGGTCCGGATACGCGCAGGGCCCCCGGATTCGCCGTGGTCGGCGGTGGGGGCCCGTGCAGGTCATCGCGCGGCCAAGGGGGTGCGTGTCGCGCGATGGGTGTCGGCAGTGCCAGGTCGGGCCCGCCGAAGTTCTCGATGTCTTGACTATCGCACGGATCTCAGCATGTGGGCAAACCGGGCGTCTTGGATTGCAAGGTTTGTAACCTACTTCACCTTGGGATTTTGCATAGGTTCACGCTCCGGCCTGTGAATATTCACGATCGCGCTGATGTGATCACCGCTCGGCGGACACGTGCGGCATGTGCGCGGACGGCGGCCGGGGAGAGGTGCCGGTGCGACGGCGGCGGGGCCGTGGGGGTGCCGCGGCAGGTGCGGCAGAGGCCGCCGAGGAGGGCGTGCGGGCGGCACGGGGTGCGGCAGTCGGTGCACTCGGCGATGCGGGCGGCCTGCTGTTGGGGGAGCGGGCGTTCCGGGGGCAGCTTGTCGAGCAGGCGGCGGCGGGTGAAGGCCACCGGGCTGTGGATGCCGTCCGGCGGGAGGCCTGCGGTGAGGGCGGCCGTGAAGAGGGCCGGGGTGGCGCCCCGGGCGAACCACTCGGCGGCGAGCGGTTCGAGGGCCGCGCAGTCGGCGGCGGAGAGCGGGAGGCGGGCGTCCGTGAGGCCGAGGCCGGCGAGGGCGGCGTAAGCGGGCGAGACGACGGCGCGTCGCTCTTCCGGGGGATCGGGCGCCGAATCCGTTGACGCCTCCGGGGCCTGGAGTTCCTCCCCGGTGGAGATGAAGTGGTTCCACCAGGCGTCGGAGCGGGGCGTCCGGGAGAAGTAGGTGCGGAACACCCACTGCGGACGGTCGGCGTTCACGCGCTCGCGGACGCGACGCAGGTGACCTGCGGTGGAGAGGTTGTTGAGGGCCGTGCGGACGGCCATCTGCCCGAAGAGGGGGTTGATGGCGGCGAGGGTCTTGACGTCCATCGCTGCACCGTCGGGGAGGTGGTCGACGAACGAGGCGAGGTACGCCTCGCGGGCCGGGAGGTGGCCGAAGTCGTCGGCGGCCCGGGGGAGTTCCCCCGGGGCGGACTGCTTGCCGTATCCGGGGGAGGCCATGGCGGTAGAGTCATGGGTAGCCACAGGATCGAGTCTCTCTTCGATCGGGGTGGTCAGACCCCCGTTCGGTGTTGGTAGCACCGGTCGGGGGTTGTTTCGTTAGTGGGCACGCTACACGGCGCGACGGGGTGTGGTGAAGTCGTGACGATTAGTCATATGTGCTGCGTGCGAGGGTGGTTGGAAGGTGGTTACCCACCCATTCGACTAAGGGGTCACTCGGCGTCGGCGGCTTGAGCTTCGGCGATGAAGGCGGACCACGCCTCGGGGGAGAAGGTGAGGATGGGGCCGGCCTTGTCCTTGGAGTCCCGGACGTGGACGGCGGAGGGGGAGTGGGCCACCTCGATGCACTCGCCTCCGTCGCTAGTGCTATAGCTGGACTTGAACCACTGGAGACTGTTGCTCATAGCTCCTCCGCCATCTCTCTGATGAGCGCTTTCGACTCCTCAACGCTGAGGGCCTGCATGCGGATCATGCCATGGCGCTGCGACAGCGTGTTTACCTGCGCCACATCGGCGTAGAGGATGCCTGTCTTCTGGCCCTCCACGTAGGCAAATTGCTCGTGCTCCGGAGTCTCCAGGAGGATCATCGGCCCGTCCAGAGCCGCGTAGGCCGCGCGGTTGAGCGGGAGCACCTGGATTGAGACGTTGCGCAGTCGACCAACCTCCAGTAGGTGTTCGAGCTGGCGCTTCATGACACCTTTGTTGCCGACGACCGCACGGAATGCGGCTTCATTGATCACGAAGCCGAACAGCGTGGTCGGCGAGTTCCGCAGTCGTTCCTGCCTCTGCATTCGACCGGACACGCGCGAGGCGACGGTCTCGTCGTCCAGCGGTGGGTACGTGTTGCCGATCAGCTCGCGCGCGTACTCCTCGGTTTGTAGCAAGCCAGGGATGAGTAGAGCTGTGTAGACCTGAATCGCGATCGCTTCGCGCTCGGCGTGCGTGTAGCTCTGCGAGTAGGGCGAGAACTTCTCGGGCTTCAAGTAGTCCACCGCCCCCAGCAGCATGCCTCTCGCGTTGCACAACTCATCGGCCACCTGAAGCAACTTGAGTGAGGGCTTCCGCCGCCCCGCCTCCATCGACCGCACGCTCTCGATGTCGTAGCAGGCTGCTTGGGCCAGCTTCTCCCGGGTCACGCCCGCGTGAGTGCGCCACCGCTTGAGCTGATCGCCGCAGTACTTCCAGGACATCGGGTTCTCCTTCGGCGTGCTCATCGCCCGGCGCCCCTCCCTGCCCTGGTCACAGGGCGGTTCAAGCTGTCGCTGTACATGCGGTGTTACTGCCGAGGCTATGCCCGTCTGCCGACCCTTGAAGGGTGAAATGGCCGAACTCAGCCCTTGCGAGTGACGCCGTCCGTACACCCCCCCAAGGATTCTGATGATCACTCAGCCTGGCGACGCCGTCGAGTGGACGCTCCCCCGCCACCCCCGCAGTGCGAGCCGTGCCCGGATCCGGCTCCTTCGGCAGGCCTTCGAGTGGGAGATCGACGTCGAGTCCGCCGAGACCGCCCTGCTCCTCCTCAGCGAGCTCGTCACCAACGCCTGCCGCCACGCCCGCGGCCCGCGCGACCGCCTGATCGGCGTCCGCCTGCTCCTCCCCACCCCCACCCTCCTCCGCGTCGAGGTCTCCGACGCGAGCCCCAATCTCCCCGTGCCCCGGCACGCCGCTCCCGAAGACGAGTCCGGCCGGGGCCTCGAACTCGTCGCCGCCCTCGCCACCTCCTGGGGCGCCGAGCTGCGCGGCGAGCGCTACATCGGCAAATCCGTATGGTTCGAGCTCGCCCTCCCCTCGCCTGCCGGCCCTGCCTCGGGCGATCTCGTCGCATCGCGGTGATCGGGCCGACGCCTACGGGAAACGGTGCCGCGCGCAACGACGTTCTCCGGCGGCTTGGACCGGATGAGGACTTCGCGGCGGACGTGGCGTCCGCTCGCGCCCTGCACAGGAAGTCGGCGGGGCCGACTTCCTGTGCAGGCCCCAACAGTGTTGGCGCCCACGCGGCGCCCGAAGGATATCAATTCGTGATAACCGTGAGGCGCTTCCGGGGTGGCGCGTAAAGAAGCTCCGGGAATTCCCGTTCGGGCCATATGGATATCGTCAACGGCGACGCTCCGGCGGGATTTCGGGCCATACCATCCGGCTTTACCGAGAAGAAGGATGGTCTTGACGTGCAATCCCTGTCCCGCCTGAAACGAGCCCTGGCCTGCGGGGTCGCCGCAGTCGCCGTTTCCGGCGGCCTCGCTGTTCAGGCCCCGACGGCGTCGGCGGCGCCCCCCGTGGACACGACCTGCGGCACCCCGGCCTCCGTGGGCGGCGGCAACTGCATGACGGCGCTGATCAATTCGGCCTTCGACATGATCCGGGGCATGCGCGCCGCCGCGAACAACAACAAGCTGGACAACGCGGAGTTCACCCAGAGCACCGCGTCCAAGCTGAGCCAGAAGTTCCCGGGGTTCAACGTCCTGGTGTACAAGACGGTGGGCACCGACCTGTACGACACCGAATGGTTCAAGGGCGAGTACAAGGCCGACATGAAGGGCGTGCTGCTCGACACCACGTACAAGCTCAACCATTTCCTGGACAAGGACAAGAAGGACCCCTCCGGCTACGACGTGTTCCGGATCTGGGTCTTCCAGGGGGACTCGACCTTCCGGAACCGGACCGACGGCGGCTTCATGAACTGGGCGTTCGTCGGCCAGGACGGCGACAGCGTCAAGAAGGAGTCGTGGACCTGCCGGTCGGGCACCGCGCGGCCCTACAAGTGCGACGGCGACGTCCGCAGCATCCACTTCCCCGGGCGCTCGGGCTACGGCACCCGGACCGGCAGCCTGACCCCCGACATCAGCCGCGACCACCACGCCTGCCTGGACGTCAGCGGCAACGGCACCGCGAACGGCACCCCCGTGCAGATGTGGGAGTGCAACGGCGGCGACGCGCAGCGCTGGACCTACAACGGGTACCGGCTCCAGGCGGCCAACGGCAAGTGCCTGGACCTGCCCGGCAACAACACCTCGCCCGGGAACAAGCTCCAGGTCTGGGACTGCCTGGACAATCCGGGGCAGCGCTGGAACATGTCGGCCAGTGGCGGCTTCCGGCACCTGGTGGACCAGGAGGACCGCTCCAAGGACGTCTGCATCGACGACTTCAACTCGCAGACCGGCAACGGCAGCCCGGTGGTGGCCTGGGGCTGCGGCTCCGAGGACAAGCGGGACGCGCCCAACCAGAACTGGGCCTGGGGCGGCACCCCGCCGACCACCACCCCGACCACGCCCGCCAACGGCGCCGACGTGATCCTCAAGCTCGACAACGGGCTGGGCGCCGTTCCGGTCGGCGGTTCGGCCGGCGCGTCGGTCGTCCCGGGCATCCGGGGCGGCAACGAGTCCAAGTGGAAGATCACCTCGGTGGGCGGCGGCCGCTACCGGATCACCAGCTCGTACGGGCTGGAACTCACCGAGAACAGCAACTACATGGCCGAGCTCCAGCCGTGGAGCAACGCCGACCGGCAGAAGTGGCAGCTCGTCCCGGTCGGCAACGGCAAGTACCGGATCCGGATCTCCGAGGACGACTGCCTCGCCCACGACGCCGACTTCAAGCAGCTCGGTGTGTGGACGTGCAAGTCGGGCTGGCAGCAGGAGTGGGTGCTGGAGGGCTACTCCGGCGGCGGGACCACGCCGACCAAGCCCGACCCCGGCACCGGCGGCGGTGGCACGGGCGGTGTCACCGGCGGTGGCGGTGGCGGTGGCGCCAGCGTTCCGACCGAGCGGCCGCTGTTCCTCAAGCTCGCCAACGGGCTGGGCGCGTCGGCGCCCACCGAGACCGCCAGCTGGGGTTCGCCGATCGTGGCCGGGGTCCTGGGGTACAAGGGCTCCAAGTGGACGATCAAGCCGCTGGGCGGGGACCGCTACCGGATCGTCAACGACCTCGGGTACAACCTCACCGAGAACCCCGACACCTACGTCGCCGAGCAGCAGGCGTGGGGTGACACCTCCAACCAGAAGTGGCAGTTCAAGAGCCTCGGTGGGGGGAAGTACCGGGTCCAGATCGACGACGACAACTGCCTCGCCCACGACGCCGACTTCAAGCAGCTCGGCGTGTGGACCTGTAAGTCGGGCTGGCAGCAGGAGTGGACCTTCCAGCTCCTCTGACCGCTCACCGCTGCCGCACGGGAAGTCGGACCGGCCGACTTCCCGTGCGGTGCCGTTTCGGCCCCGCTAGCATCGGGGGCGTGAACCCGTACTGGCGCGTCGCGCTGCCACCCCTCCGCGCCTGATCGGGCGCCCGCTCCGGTGGCTTGATCCCCGCAGCCCCGTCCAGGGGCTCTGTGGCGCGCGCCCGTTCTCGAAACCTTTCCTCTGACGGTCTTCGACGACGGAAGTTCACGACTGTGCCGAATCGCCTGTCCGCGCCCGCGCGCGCCCGCCTGACCCCCACCCCCCGCCGTACCCGCCCGATCGACGGGCCGGTGCCGATCCTCGTCACCGCACTGCTGTGGGGCACCACCGGGACGGCCAGTTCGCTGGCGCCGGGCGGCGCCCCGGCCACCGGCATCGGCGCGGCCGCGCTGGTGCTCGGTGGGCTGCTGCTGTTCCTCACCGACCGCACCGCCTGGTCGCTGCCCCGCCGCTGCGGGACGCGGGAACGGTGGCTGCTGGCGGCCGGGGCCGTCGCCGTGGCGGGGTACCCGCTGACCTTCTACCCGGCCGTACCCCGCGCCGGGGTCGCGGTGGCGACGGTGATCGCGCTCGGCAGCGCGCCGGTCTTCACCGGACTGCTGGCATGGCTCACCCGGCAGGGGCGGCCCGGCGGGCGCTGGGCCGGGGCCACGGCGCTGGCCGTGCTCGGCTGCGCGGTGCTCGTGCTAGGGCCCGAACTCGCCGGTGGCGGGCGGGCGGTGGACCTCCTCGGGGTGCTGCTGGCGACGCTCTCCGGACTCTCGTTCGCGGTGTACTCGCTGATCGCCGGGCGGCTGATCGGGGGCGGCCGACCGGCCGCCGGGGTGATGGGGGCGATGTTCGGCGGGGCGGCGGTGCTGGTGCTCCCGGTGCTGCTGCTCGGCGACCTCCACTGGCTGGCCTCGGCGCGCGGCGCGGGCGTCGTGCTGCACCTCGGAGTGGTCACCACCTTCCTGGCGTACCGGCTCTACGGCCACGGCCTGCGGCACACCCCGGCCCAGACCGCCACCACCCTGACCCTCGCCGAACCCGCCGTCGCCGCCGTCCTCGGCGTCGCAGCCCTGGGCGAGCGCCTCCCGGCAGCATCCTGGTGCGGCCTCGCCGTCCTCGCTGCCGGCCTCGCTTTCCTCGCCCTCCCCGAACGGCGCTAGACGCACCGCTGCACCGGAAGTCGGCCCGGCCGACTTCCGGTGCAGCGGGTGAAACCGGGCTGGGCCCGCCGTCAGTCGATGCGCACGCTGGCACCGAACTCCTGCGTCGTGTGGCCCCCGGGAGGAACGACCGCGATGACCCTGGGGAGTGGGTGATCGGGGGCCGGGGCGCCCCAGGCCCAAACTCCCCACCCGCCGGAGCACCCGCAATCCCCGCGCGTCGCCCGAGTGACTCGCCTGCGTAGGCCGGCACCGGAAGTCGGCCCGGCCGACTTCCGGTGCAGCGGGGGTGGGTAGGGTGACGGGATCGGGTGATCCGGCGGGGGCCAAGTGGACTGCCGTGCAAGGATCCTGGCGCCCCGCCCGTTGAGGAAGGGGCTTGCGGCCATGTCGGATTCCACCACGGCCGGTCCAATGGAGCTGCTGGCCCGGTACCGGCGGGCGATGCTCGACCTGGATGCGGACGCGCTGGCCGGGCTGTATGCCGAGGACGGGGTGCACGAGTTCCCGTTCCTGTTCCCGGGGATGCCCGCGCGCTACCGGGGGCGGGAGGAGGTCCGGGCCGGGTACCGGGCCGCGTGGGGTGCGAGCGAGGCCCGGCCGCGGGAGGTCCGGGAGGTGGCCGTCCATCCGGGGGCGGACCCCGAGGTGCTTACCGTGGAGCAGCTGGTGATCGGCACGGTCGCCTCCACCGGCGCGGAGTTCGCCCTGCCGGGGCTGCTGGTGCTGCGCGCCCGGGGCGGGCTGCTGGTGCACGTCCGGGACTACATGGACGGCCTCGGCGTCGCCCACGCGATGGGACGCCTCGGTGCGGTCGCCGCCCGGTTGGAAGCCGGGAGCTAGATGGCGAAGTGGGTGGCGATGCCGTCGAGGACGCAGTCGAGGCCGGTCTCGAAGTGCCAGGCGGGGTCGTCCTTGCGGGTGGCCCGCTGGAGGTACTGCTGGTAGGCGGGGTAGCGGCCGGTGCCCATCAGGTAGGTCATCCGGGGGGCCAGGCCGGCGCGGGTCTCGTCGCCGTCGGACCAGTTGTGGTCGCGGCGCAGGGCGGCCAGGGCGACCTCGGAGGCGACCGAGCCGTGGACGTAGCCGGCCACCGTGCGGAAGATCGCCATGGTGGTGTCGGCGTCCAGGCCGTGCTCGGCGAGGGCGGCGAAGGACCGCTCGGGGACGGCGAGCTGGTGGGGGGTGAGGGAGAACGGGGTGGCCGCCCGGACCATCCAGGGGTGGGCCAGGTTCATCGCGCGCAGGTGGACGGCGAGTGAGCGCATGGCCGCGCGCCAGCCGTCGGCGGGGGCGTCCAGGGGGAGTTGGCCGTAGACGAAGTCGGCCATCAGCTCGATGAGTTCGTCCTTGCCGGAGACGTACCGGTAGGCGGCCATCGGGGCCACGCCGAGCGCGGTGGCGAGCCGGCGCATGGTGACGGCGTCCAGGCCCTCGGCGTCGGCGATGGCGACCGCGGCTTCGGCGATCCGGTGCGGGGTCAGGGTGGTGCGCGGTGCGGCGGCCGGGCGGTCGAGCCGCTCCCAGAGGGAGGGCTGCGGCTTGTCCTGGTCGTCGTCCCCGCTGGGGGCCTGCTGAGCGGGCATGGGGGGCGGGCTCCTTCCGGTGGGAGGGTCCACCGTATCACTCGCGTGTACACCGTATCCGTCCAGTAGACGCCGTACGCATCAGTGTGTACGTTGTATCCATCGCCGATACGGCGTACACATCATCTTGGAGGGGGACCCCCATGTCCACGGAGCAGAACCTCAAGGTCGCGGTCGTGCTCGGCAGCACCCGCGACGGCCGCTTCGGCCCGGTCGTCGCCGACTGGCTGCTCGGCCACCTCGACGCCCGCGGCGGCATGACCGCCGACCTGATCGACCTGGCGGCCACCCCGCTGCCCACCGTGATGCCGTCCTGGGGTGCGGAACTGCCGGAGCGGGAACGTGAGCTGCTCGCCGCGGTGTCGCCCCGGCTGGCGGCCGCCGACGCCTTCGTGTTCGTCACGCCGGAGTACAACCACAGCTTCCCCGCGCCGTTGAAGAACGCCATCGACTGGCACAACCAGCAGTGGCACGGCAAGCCGATCGGCTTCGTCTCGTACGGCGGACTCTCCGGCGGCCTCCGGGCGGTCGAGCAACTGCGCGTGGTGATGGCCGAGTTGAACTCCGTCACGATCCGCAACACGGTCAGCTTCCACGGCGCCGCCCAGGCCTTCGACGCCGACGGGAAGCCGAAGGACCCGGCCGCCGATGCCGCCGCCAAGACCCTGCTCGACCAACTGGACTGGTGGGCGCAGGCGTTGCGGGATGCCCGGCAGGCCCGGCCGTTCACCGCCTGAACCGGACGGGACAGGGGGAACCGCCATGACCACGGAACCGACCGACGCCCGCCCCAAGCCGCCGCTGCTCGGCGTGCTCGGGCTGATGCTCGGCATCTTCCTCTCGGCCCTCGACGGGCAGATCATCGGCACCGCGCTGCCCACCATCGTGGGCGACCTCGGCGGACTGGAGCACCTCTCCTGGGCGGTCACCGCCTACCTGCTCACCTCCGCCGCCGCCACCCCGCTGTGGGGCCGGCTCGGCGACCTGTACGGGCGCAAGGGCGCCTACCAGTGGGCGGTGGCGGTCTTCCTGCTCGGCTCGGCACTGTCCGGACTCGCCCAGGACATGGGCGAGTTGATCGCCTTCCGGGCGCTCCAGGGGGTCGGCGCGGGCGGGCTGATGGTCGGCGCGCTCTCGGTGATCGGGGTGCTGGTGCCCGCCACCGACCGGGGCCGGGTGCAGTCGGTGATCGGGGTGCTGATGCCGATCGCCTTCGTCGGCGGGCCGCTGCTCGGCGGCTTCCTCACCGACCGGCTCAGCTGGCGCTGGGCCTTCTACGTCAACCTGCCGGTCGGCCTGTTCGCCCTGGCCGCGGTCGCCCTCGCGGTCCGGCTGCCGAAGGCCGAACGGGTCCGCGTCCCCTTCGACTGGGCCGGGGTCGCCCTGCTGACCACCGGCATCCTCGGACTCACCCTGGTCAGCAGCTGGGGCGGGACGACGTACGCCTGGACCTCGCCGCTGATCCTCGGCACCGGCGTGGTCGCGGTGGTCGCACTGGCCGCCTTCGTGCCGGTCGAACTGCGCGCCCCGGGGCCGCTGATCCCGCCCGCGCTGTTCCGCAGCCGCAACTTCTCGGTGGCCCAGGTGCTGGGCTTCCTGGCCGGTGCGGTGATGCTCGCCCTGATCGGCTACCTGCCGCAGTACCTGCAGTTCGTCCAGGGCGCGACACCGACCACCGGCGGGCTGCTCCTGCTGCCGCTGATGCTCGGCATGATGGGCACCCAGCTGGTCACCGCCCGGCTGATGGGCCGGCCCGGCGGCGAACGGCGCTACCCGGTGCTGGGCGGGGCGCTGACCCTGGCCGGGTCCGTGCTGCTGCTGTTCCTGGGGACGGACACGCCGGTGGCGGTGGCCTCCGGGCTCACGGCGGTCGCCGGGATCGGCATCGGGCTGCTGATGCAGAGCACCATGCTGACCTCGATGGGCGCGGTGCCGCGCCAGGACATGGGGGCGGCGATGGGCGTGGTGACCCTGCTGCGCAGCTTCGGCGGCTCGCTCGGCATGGCCGCCCTCGGCGCGGTCTACACGGCGCGGCTGACCGCCGGCCTGGAGGCGCGGCTGAGCCCGGCCGACGCCGCCCACCTGACCGGCGGCGGGGGGCTCACCCCGGCCACGCTGGCGGGCCTGCCCCCGGCCGTCCGGGACGCCGTCGGCACGGCGGTCACCAGCGGGCTGCACGGCGCGGTGGCCGGCGGCCTCGGCCTGGCGGCGGTGGCGACGGCGGTCGCCCTCCTGGCCCGGCCGAACCCGAACCCGGCCGCAAAGCCGACCCCGGCTGCCAACCCGGCCCCGTCGTCGAGCCCCGAGCCGAGCCCGAGCCCGGCGCGGCGGGCGGCCACGCCGTAGCCCCGCCGCCCGCCGGGGGCGGTAGGGGCCCGAGAAAGCGCGAGCGGCCCGCGGGCGGTACGGGGTTCCGCCCGGGGGCCGCTCGTCAGCGGGGCGAGATCAGCACTCGATGACGTTCACGGCGAGGCCGCCGCGCGAGGTCTCCTTGTACTTGATCTTCATGTCCGCCCCGGTCTCCTTCATCGTCTTGATCGCCTTGTCCAGCGAGACGTGGTGGCGCCCGTCGCCGCGCAGCGCCATCCGGGCCGCGGTGACGGCCTTGACCGAGGCCATGCCGTTGCGCTCGATGCAGGGGATCTGGACCAGGCCGCCGACCGGGTCGCAGGTGAGGCCGAGGTTGTGCTCGATGCCGATCTCGGCGGCGTTCTCGACCTGCTCGGGGCTGCCGCCGAGGACCTCGGCGAGGCCGCCCGCGGCCATCGAGCAGGCGGAGCCGACCTCGCCCTGGCAGCCGACCTCGGCGCCGGAGATGGAGGCGTTCTCCTTGAAGAGCATGCCGATGGCGCCGGCCGCGAGCAGGAAGCGGACGATGCCGTCCTCGTCCGCGCCCGGGATGAAGTTCAGGTAGTAGTGCAGGACGGCCGGGATGATGCCCGCCGCGCCGTTGGTCGGGGCGGTGACCACCCGGCGGCCGGAGGCGTTCTCCTCGTTGACCGCCATCGCGTAGAGGGTCACCCACTCCATCGCGTTGGCCGGACCGATGCCCTCGGCGCGCAGCGCCCGGGCGCCCGAGGCGGCCCGGCGGCGGACCTTCAGCCCGCCCGGCAGGATGCCCTCGCGGCTCATGCCGGCCCGCACGCACTCCTGCATCACGGACCAGATCTCCAGCAGCCCGGTGCGGATCTCCTCCTCGCTGCGCCAGGCCTTCTCGTTCTCCAGCATCAGGCCGGAGATCGACAGCCCGGTCTCCCGGCTGAGCCGGAGCAGTTCGTCACCGGTGCGGAAGGGGTACTTGAGCGCGGTGTCGTCGGGCTTGACCCGGTCCGCGCCGAGCGCGTCCTCGTCCACGACGAAGCCGCCGCCGACCGAGTAGTAGGTCTTCTCCAGCAGCGTCGAGCCGTCCGCCGCGAACGCCCACAGGGTCATCCCGTTGGCGTGGTACGGCAGCGAGCGGCGCCGGTGCAGGATCACCTGGCTGTCGGGGTCGAAGTCGATGGGGCGCTCGCCGAGCAGGTTGATCCGCTTCTCGGCGGCGATCCGCTCGACGTCCTTGTCCGCCTGGTCGACGTCGACGGTGCGGGGCGAGTTGTTCTCCAGGCCCAGCAGGACGGCCTTCAGGGTGCCGTGGCCGTGGCCGGTGGCGCCCAGCGAGCCGTACAGCTCGGCGCGTACGGCGGTCACCTGCTCCAGCAGGCCTTCGGAGCGCAGGCGGCGGGCGAACATCCGGGCGGCGCGCATCGGGCCGACGGTGTGGGAGCTCGACGGGCCGATGCCGATGGAGAAGAGGTCGAAGACACTGAGGGCCACGGGGGACGTCCTTGTCTGGTCTCGTGGAGGGACTGGGCGGTGCACGGAACGGGGCACCGCGCGCACTTCCAGTGTGCGCGGTGCCCCGGAGTGACAGGTGTCCGGCCGGAGTGAGGCCGGTCACCCGCGGCCGAACTAGAGGTTCGGGTAGAGCGGGTACTTCTCGGCCAGGGCGGTGACCCGGGCCTTGAGCGCGGCGGCGACGGTCTCGTCGAAGGCGGGCTTGAGCGCCTCGGCGATGACGTCGGCGACCTCGCGGAAGTCCTCGGCCCGGAAGCCGCGGGTGGCCAGGGCCGGGGTGCCGATCCGCAGGCCCGAGGTGACCATCGGCGGGCGCGGGTCGTTCGGGACGGCGTTGCGGTTCACCGTGATGCCGACCTCGTGCAGCCGGTCCTCGGCCTGCTGGCCGTCGAGCTGGCTGTTGCGCAGGTCGACCAGGACCAGGTGGACGTCGGTGCCGCCGGACAGCACCGAGGCGCCGGCCTCGGCGACGTCGGCCTGGAGCAGGCGCTCGGCGAGGATCTTGGCGCCCTCCAGGGTGCGCTCCTGGCGCTCCTTGAAGTCCTCCGAGGCGGCGACCTTGAAGGCGACGGCCTTGCCCGCGATCACGTGCTCCAGCGGACCGCCCTGCTGGCCCGGGAAGACCGCGGAGTTGATCTTCTTGGCCCACTCGGCCTTGGACAGGATGACGCCGCCGCGCGGGCCGCCCAGGGTCTTGTGGGTCGTGGTGGTGACCACGTCCGCGTACGGCACCGGGTTCGGGTGCAGGCCCGCGGCCACCAGGCCGGCGAAGTGCGCCATGTCCACCATGAGCAGCGCGCCGACCTCGTCGGCGACCCGGCGGAACGCGGCGAAGTCCAGCTGGCGCGGGTAGGCGGACCAGCCGGCGATGATCAGCTTCGGCTGGTGCTCCTTGGCCAGGCGCTCGACCTCGGCCATGTCGACCTGGCCGGTCTTCTCGTCGACGTGGTAGGCGGCCACGTTGTAGAGCTTGCCGGAGAAGTTGATCTTCATGCCGTGGGTCAGGTGACCGCCGTGGGCCAGGCTCAGGCCCAGGATGGTGTCGCCCGGCTGGATCAGCGCGAACATCGCGGCGGCGTTGGCCTGCGCGCCCGAGTGCGGCTGGACGTTGGCGTGCTCGGCGCCGAACAGGGCCTTCACCCGGTCGATCGCGATCTGCTCGACCACGTCGACGTGCTCGCAACCGCCGTAGTACCGGCGGCCGGGGTAACCCTCGGCGTACTTGTTGGTGAGCACCGAACCCTGGGCCTCCATGACCGCCACCGGGGCGAAGTTCTCGGAGGCGATCATCTCCAGCGTGGTCTGCTGGCGGTGCAGCTCGGCGTCGACCGCGGCGGCGATCTCCGGGTCGAGGGCGTGCAGGGACTGGTTGAGAACCGTCATGGTGTGGTCTTCCCGGGGAGGAGAGCGGAGGGACGGTGGGAGAGCGGGACGGACCGCCGTGCTGCGGCCCGTCCCGGCGGGGCTCAGCCCTCGGCGTGGGTGAGCGCGTCGTACTCGGCGGCGCTGAGCAGCGTGTCGGTGGCCTCCACGCGGACCTTGAACAGCCAGCCGCCCTCGAACGGGGCGCTGTTGACCAGGCTGTTGTCGTCCAGGACGTCCTGGTTGACCTCGGTGACCTCGCCGGTCACCGGGGAGTACAGGTCGCTGACCGACTTGGTCGACTCCAGCTCGCCACAGGTCTCGCCGGCGGTCACCGTGTCGCCGACCTCGGGGAGCTGCACGTAGACGATGTCACCGAGCGCGTCGGCGGCGTGCTTGGTGATGCCGACCGTCGAGACACCGTCCTCGGCGGCGGTCAGCCACTCGTGCTCCTTGGTGTACTGCAGGTGCTGGGGGTTGCTCATGGCGTCATTCTCCAGGATGGGAAGCGGGTACGACGCAGCGGGCCGCCGCACGGACGGCTCCGACGTGCGCCGATGGGAAAACGAGGGGCGGCGACGGCCTCAGCGGGCGCGCTTGTAGAACGGCAGCGCCACGACCTGGACCGGCTCGTGCTTGCCGCGGACGTCCACCGCGACGGTGGAGCCGGGGGCGGCGTGGGCCGCGTCCACGTAGGCCATCGCGATCGGCTTGCCCAGCGTGGGGGACGGCGCGCCCGAGGTGATCCGGCCGATCGGGGCGCCCTCGGTGGAGACCACCGTGTACTCCGCGCGCGGGACCCGCTTGCCCTCGGACACCAGGCCGACCAGCACCTTCGGGGGGTTGGTCTCGGCCGCGGCGGCGGCCTGCTCCAGCGCCCTGCGGCCGACGAACGCGCCCTCGTTGGTGGTCTTGTCGAAGCGCACGACCCGGCCCAGGCCGGCGTCGAACGGGGTCAGGTCGGTGGACAGCTCGTGCCCGTACAGCGGCATGCCCGCCTCCAGGCGCAGCGTGTCGCGGCAGGACAGGCCGCACGGGACCAGGCCGCGGCCCTCGCCGGCGGCGGTCAGCGCCCGCCAGACCGGCTCGGCGTCGGCCGGGGCGCAGAAGATCTCGAAGCCGTCCTCGCCGGTGTAGCCGGTGCGGGCCAGCAGCACCTCCCGGCCGGCCACGGTGGCGGGGAGGATCGCGTAGTACTTGAGGCCGGGCAGGTCGGCGTCGGTGGTCTCGGCCAGGATCGCGGTGGCCTCCGGGCCCTGGACGGCGATCAGCGCGTAGGTGTCGCGGTCGTCGGTGACGACGGCGTCGAAGCCCTTGGCCCGGGCGATCAGCTCGTCCAGCACCAGCTGGGCGTTGGAGGCGTTGGCGACGACCAGGAAGGCGTCCTCGCGCAGCCGGTAGACGATCAGGTCGTCCAGGATGCCGCCGTCCTCGGCGCAGATCATGGTGTAGCGGGCGCGCAGCTCGCCGAGCGCGGAGACGAAGCCGACCAGCGCGTGGTCCAGCATCTCGCCGGCCTGCGGGCCGGTGACGGTGATCTCGCCCATGTGCGAGAGGTCGAACAGACCGGCCTTGGTGCGGACCGCGAGGTGCTCCTCGCGCTCACTGCCGTAACGCAGCGGCATGTCCCAGCCGGCGAAGTCGGTCATGGTCGCGCCGAGGGCGCGGTGCAGCGCGTCGAGCGCGGTGAGGCGGAGGGACGACATGGCCAGGAACTCCTCGGTCGGGGCACTCAGGGGTGCGCGCGCCGGACCGGACCCGCTCGGGGACCGACCCCGCGCGCGGGCATGCGGCGGCGTGGGTCTCCCCATCTGTCGTCGAACCTGAGAGCTTCACCGCCCACCTGCCCGCAGCCGGCACCAGCGTCGGCTGGTTCCAGCATCGGGGACAGGACGGCGGCTTGCACCGTGGGTGGGCGCGCGACCGGGTCGTGCGCCGCTTTCCAGATGTGCCTAACCCGCGCGGTAGGGGGGCCTGAGAGATTCCGGGGAGGACTTGCTCCTTCGGCGCCGGCTGTGCCCCCCGAGGGGCATTCCGGGCTCTCCCGCGCGGGTTCGAGCGGCCGGTGTGGAGTTGTGGGGGCCCGCGGCGCATGCCGTCGGACGCGCACATCATGGCACGTCCTCGCGGAGGAGGGGAGAGGGGACCCGGTCACACCGCGGTCGGGCGGACCCGGGCCCTAAAATCATCGCGTCGGCGCAGCAGTGGGCGGCCGACCCGGCCCTGGGCCGGATCGGCGGCGCATGGAGTACCCGGTGGAGCAGCAGCAGGGGTGGGGCGGGCCGCAGGCGGCGCCGTCGGGCGGCGCGTGGCCCGCGAACGAGCTGGAGCAGGTGCTGACGGCCGCGCTGGGCGACCCGGGGGCGACCCCGCGGGTGATCGAGGTGCTGGCCCGCAGCCAGGTGTGGATCCCGCTGCCGGCCGGGGGCGACCCGGCCGGGCAGTCGCTGGACCTGCCGACCGTCGAGCTGGCCGGGGCCCCGTACGTACCGGTGTTCTCCTCGCAGGAGGTGTTCCTGCAGCAGGCGCCGGGGATGGCCTTCGCCGTCGCGCCGGCCTGGGAGTTCGCCCGCGGGCTGCCGCTGGGCGTGGGCATCGCGGTCAACCCGGAGGCGGCGGTGGGCATCCCGGTGCCGCCGCAGGGCGTGGCGGAGCTGCGCCGCGGCCCCCGGGAGGACCGCTGGGAGCAGCAGCCGGAGGGGCCGACCGGCGGCCGGGTGGCCCTGCGCGAGCCGGTGCCGGGCGAGGACCCGGAGCACTTCCTGGCCGCCTGCCGGGCCGAACTGTCGGCCCTGCCGGGGGTGTTGACCGCGCGCCGGGCGCTGGCCAGCATCGAGGGCGAGCCGACCGTGATGTTCGTGGGCGTGCAGCTCGATCCGGCGGCCCCGGCCGACCCGGGGGCGGTGAACGAGGCGCTCGGCCGAGCCCTGGGAACCGCACCGCTGCCGGGTGGCGTCCACCTCGTGCTGCTCGACCTCGCCGACGACCCGGTGGTCGAGTGGCTGTCGACCCGGGTCATGCCCTTCTACTCGCGGGTGTGAGCGGGGATCCTTCACAGGCACGTCGCCGTGGCGGCGGCCGGTGCCGCGCCATAGGGTGCGTGCAGGCGGCTGACGGGCCGGCGGGTTCAGGAAAGAGGCGCGGCGAGGTGGGCGCATGAGTGCGGGAACGGGAGCGGGCGGGGCGCCGGGGCCCTGGGGCCAGGCACCGGCCGGGCGCCCGGGCGCGGACCCGGGCGGGTTGGAGCAGGCTCTGCGCGAGGTCGCGCCGGAGCGCTTCGACGCGTACGAGCGGCTGCTGCACGCGCTGGCCGACGGCCAGGTCTGGATGCTGCTCTGGCACGGCACGCCGGGCAGCCCGGACGCGCAGTACGGGAACATGGAGATCAGCGGTCACGGCTACGCGCCGGCCGTCACCTCGCCCGAGCAGCTGACGGCCTCCGGCTGGGCGCGGGCCCACGAGGTCATCTCGGGGCGGGAGATCGCCGCCTCGCTGTACCGCACCCGCTGGGGCCTGTGGCTGAACCCGCACGCGCCGGGCGGCGGGGTCGGCGTGCCCTGGGCGGACCTGCGGCGGGTCGCCGCGGGCCTGGACCGGCTGCCGGCCGGTCCGTTGAAGCTGAGCGAGCCGCAGGTCGACGCGCAGCAGTTCTTCGCGCTGCTGGAGCGGCAGGCCGGTGAGGTGCGCGCGGTGCGGGCGCTGCGCCGGGCCTGGGTGCAGCCGGCGGTGGGGGAGCCGTACCTGGCGATCGGCCTGGACCTGTACGAGAGTTCGCCGCCGGCCGTGGAGGCGGTGCGGGCGCTGATGCAGCGCGCGATCGCGGTGGCCCCGGAGGGGCTCGCGGTGTCCACGGTGGCGATGGCGGACGAGTTCGACCCGGTGGCGCTGTGGATGCGCGCCAACGCGCGGCCGTTCTTCGACCGGGAGGCCGGGCGTCCGCAGACCGGCCCGTACCCGCCGGTGCCGCAGCCGTACCCGGGCCAGTCGATGCCCGGCCGGCCGGTACCCGGGCAGTCGATGCCGGGCTACGCGTACGGCACCCAGCCGCCCGCGCCGGGCTGGGGGCAGCCGGCCCAGCCGCAGTGGCCCGGCTACCCCGGGCGCTGATCACCAAACCCGATAACCACAATCTGTCACCCGAAGCCGACTTGATTCACCATCAGGTCGGCTTCGGTGCTTTCCGGACGAATTTCCCCACTCTCCGCAGAGGCAGCTTGACATGGCAGTTACACCCATGTGAAGAGGTATATGCCGAAGATCGGAGGCGTGCATGCAGGCAGATCACAGTTGGGCATCTGTCGGTTGTCAGGGCTGGCGCAAGCCAGTTCGGATGACAGAGAGTTCTGCGCAACGCATCGCGCGTACTGGAAACCCCACGAAGGTGAACGCGCACGCCGACCGCTCGATCCACGCGACGCCCATCCCGCGTGGAGGCATTGCCCGTGCACGACGCACTGCCGCGACCACCTGCTCCTAGCACCTCCGCACGTCCGCAGCCGTACCGCCGAAGCCGGCGCCCGGCACCCGTGGGCCGGCCACCGTCGGCGAGGGGACCAACTGACCATGACCGCACCCATCACTACCGCCGGGAACGAACCCGAGGCGCCCGCCTCCCCGAGCCCGGCCAAGACGATCGAGGGCCGCTCCCTCGGTCGGATCGCCTGGACCCGCTTCAAGCGGGACAAGGCCGCCGTCGCCGGCGGCGTCGTGGTGATCCTGCTGATCCTCCTGGCCGTCCTGTCCGGCCCGATCGAGGCCCTGTTCGGGCTCGACCCCGACCAGCCGAACCCGGACCTGCTGGACGCCAACCTCGGCGGACTCCCGCTCGGGGACTGGGGCGGGATGAGCGGGGACCACCTGCTCGGCATCGACCCGTTGCAGGGCCGTGACCTGCTCTCCCGCGTGGTCGACGGCTCCTGGGTCTCCCTGCTGGTCGCCTTCGGCGCGACCGTGCTCTCCAACACCATCGGCACCGTGCTCGGAGTGATGGCCGGCTACTACGGCGGCTGGGTGGACACCCTGATCAGCCGACTGATGGACGTCTTCCTGGCGTTCCCGCTGCTGCTGTTCGCCATCGCGATCTCCGCCTCGCTCCAGGGCGGCGCGTTCGGCCTGCACGGCCTGCCGCTGCACATCCTGGTGCTGATCTTCGTGATCGGCTTCTTCAACTGGCCCTACATGGGCCGGATCGTGCGCGGACAGACCCTCTCGCTGCGCGAGCGGGAGTTCGTCCACGCGGCCCGCAGCCTCGGTGCGCGCGGCCCGTTCATCCTGTTCAAGGAACTGCTGCCCAACCTGGTCGGCCCGATCCTGGTCTACTCGACCCTGCTGATCCCGACCAACATCCTCTTCGAGGCCGGGCTGAGCTTCCTCGGCGTCGGCATCCAGCCCCCGCAGGCCTCCTGGGGCGGCATGCTGGCGGACGCGAAGAACTACTACCAGGTCGACCCCCAGTACATGGTGGTCCCCGGTGTCGCGATCTTCATCACCGTGCTCGCGTTCAACCTGCTCGGCGACGGGCTGCGTGACGCCCTCGATCCCAAGAGCAACTGACCCTGCGTCAATGCGCAGGCGCCAGGCCCTCCCTCCTCCACATCCTCAAGGGGTTGATCCCACCCATGCGTAGGTCCCGTACCGTCGCGTTGACCGCCGTGGCCGCTGCCGCGGTCCTGGTCGTCACCGGCTGCTCGTCCAGCCCGAAGAGCGCCAGCGGAAGCTCCAACTCGGCCGACTCCAACGGTGGCGGCGCCGACGCGGCCACCAAGCAGATCGTCAACGCCTCGGACAAGAAGGGCGGGACGGTCACCTACGAGATGAAGGGCACCCCGGACTCCCTCGACCCGGGCAACACCTACTACGCCTACATCTACAACTTCTCGCGCCTGTACGGGCGTCCGCTGACCACCTTCAACCCGGCCGCCGGCGCGGACGGCAACAAGCTGGTCCCGGACCTCGCCGAGTCGCTGGGCCAGCCCAGCGCGGACGGCCTGACCTGGACGTACAAGCTGCGCGCCGGCCTCAAGTACGACGACGGCACCCCGATCAGCTCCAAGGACGTCAAGTACGCCGTGGAGCGCTCGAACTTCGCGCCCGAGGTGAACTCCAACGGCCCGACGTACTTCCACGACCTGCTGGTCGACAACCCCACGCCGTACCAGGGTCCGTACAAGGACAAGACCGGCGACCTCAAGTCGATCGAGACGCCGGACGACACCACGATCGTCTTCCACCTGCAGCACCCCTTCGCGGACTTCGACTACCTGGTCAGCGCCCCGCAGACGGTGCCGGTCCCGCAGGCCAAGGACACCGGTGCCGACTACGTGAAGCACGTCGTCTCCTCGGGCACCTACAAGTTCCAGTCCTACGAGGACGGCAAGCAGGCCGTCCTGGTCCCGAACACCAACTGGGACAAGAGCACCGACCCGATCCGCAAGCAGCTCGCGGACAAGATCGTGCTCAAGATGAACATCGACCAGGCCACCATCGACAAGGACCTGCTGGCCGGCAACGCCCAGGTCGACCTGGTCGGCGGCGGCGTCGACCCGCAGACCCAGGCGCAGATCCTGCGCGACCCGAAGCTCAAGGCGAAGACCGACAACGCCTACGGCGGCCGCCTGGTCTACATGGCGATCAACACCAAGGTCGCGCCGTTCGACAACATCGAGTGCCGCAAGGCCGTCCAGTTCGCGGTCGACAAGGTCGCGGTGCAGACCGCGCTCGGCGGCCCGATCCGCGGCCAGGTGGCCAACACCGTGCTCCCGCCGGACATCCCGGGCCACCAGGACTTCAACCTGTTCGAGACCAAGGACAACAAGGGCGACCAGGCCAAGGCCAAGGACGCCCTGAAGGCCTGCGGCAAGGACGGCGGCTTCACCACCGTGCTGTCCGCCCGCACCGAGCGCGCGACCGAGGTCGCCGCGGCCACCGCGATCCAGGCGCAGCTCAAGAACATCGGCATCAACGCCGAGATCCAGCAGTTCCCGCAGGGCAAGTACCTGACCGACTCGGCCGGTGCGCCGCAGTACACCCAGGACCACAACATCGGTCTGATGATGATGCAGTGGGGCGCCGACTGGCCGACCGGCTACGGCTTCCTGCAGCAGATCGTCGACGGCCGCGCGATCAAGGCCTCCGGCAACAGCAACCTGGCCCAGCTGAACGACCCGGCCGTCAACAAGATGCTGGACGACGCCGCGGTCAACCCGGACCGGGCCGCCCGCGAGAAGATCTACGGCGACATCGACAAGAAGGTCATGGAGAACGCGGTGTACGTCCCGCTGACGGACTTCAAGGTCTTCCTGTACCGCCCGGACAGCGCCACCAACCTGGCGTCCACCCCGGCCTTCTCGGGTGAGTACGACTACCTGAACATCGGCACCACCAAGTAAAGAGCCTGGCTCCGCATCCCTGAAGGCAGGTGAAGGCAGCGGCGCCCGCCGCCGTCCGGAAGACCCCGGACGGCGGCGGGCCGCCGGAGCCGCCCAACTGTGTTTGCCTACATCATCCGCAGGATCCTCGCGGCCGCGGCGCTGCTGGTCGTCGTCAGCGCGGTCACCTTCGCGATCTTCTTCCTGCTCCCGCGCATCGCCGGCGAGACCACCGACCAGCTGGCCGCGCAGTACATCGGGAAGAACCCCTCGCCCGAGGCGATCCAGGCGGTCAAGCAGAACCTCGGCTTCGACCAGCCGCTGTACACCCAGTACTGGAACTTCCTCAAGGCGCTGGTCACCGGCGCCGAGTACAAGTTCGGCCCGGAACCGGCCACCTGCCACGTGCCCTGCTTCGGCTACTCCTTCAAGAACCACCTGGAGGTCTGGCCGGAGATGACCAGCCGGATCCCGGTCACCATCTCGCTCGCCATCGGCGCGGCGGTGCTCTGGCTGGTCTCCGGCGTCACCACCGGCGTGATCTCCGCCCTCAAGCCGCGCTCGATCTTCGACCGGCTCTCCATGGGCATCGCCCTGGCCGGCGTCTCGCTCCCGGTCTTCTTCACCGGCGCCCTGCTGCTGACCGTGTTCAGCTACGAGTGGCCGATCCTGGACAACCTGGAGTACGTCGACTTCTCCGCCGACCCGCTGATGTGGGCCCGCAACCTGATCCTCCCGTGGGTCTCGCTGGCCTTCCTCTACTCCGCGCTCTACGCCCGGCTCACCCGCGCCGGAATGCTGGAGACGATGAGCGAGGACTATATCCGCACCGCCCGGGCCAAGGGCCTGGCCGAGCGCAAGGTGGTGGTCAAGCACGGCCTGCGCTCCGCGCTCACCCCGATCGTCACCATCTTCGGCATGGACCTCGGTCTGCTGCTCGGCGGTGCGCTGATCACCGAGCAGGTCTTCTCGCTCAAGGGCATCGGCCAGTTCGCCGTCCAGGCGATCTCCGACAACGACCTGCCCAAGATCCTCGGCGTCACCCTGCTGGCCGCCTTCTTCATCGTCGCCTGCAACCTCGTGGTCGACCTCCTGTACGCCCTCGTCGACCCCCGCGTGAGGCTCTCGTGACCGACCTCCAGAAGAACCCGGCGGACGCCGCGTCCAACTCTCCGGGCGACCCCTTCCTGTCCGTGCGCGACCTGCGGATCCACTTCGACACCGACGACGGCCTGGTCCGCTCGGTGGACGGGGTCAGCTTCGACCTGCACAAGGGCCGCACCCTCGGCATCGTCGGCGAGTCCGGCTCCGGGAAGTCCGTCACCTCGCTCGGCATCATGGGCCTGCACCGCTCCAAGCGGGCCCGGATCAGCGGCGAGATCCGGCTGGACGGCGAGGACCTGATCGCGGCCGGGCCCGACCGGGTGCGCCAACTGCGCGGCCGGGAACTGGCGATGATCTTCCAGGACCCGCTGACCGCGATGCACCCCTACTACACGGTGGGGCAGCAGATCGTCGAGGCCTACCGGGTGCACCACCCCCAGGCCTCCAAGCGGCAGGCCAGGACCCGCGCGATCGAGATGCTCGACCGGGTCGGCATCCCGCAGCCGGACCGCCGGGTGGACGACTACCCGCACCAGTTCTCCGGCGGCATGCGCCAGCGCGCCATGATCGCCATGGCCCTGGTCAACGACCCCTCGCTGCTGATCGCCGACGAGCCCACCACCGCCCTGGACGTCACCGTCCAGGCGCAGATCCTGGACCTCATCCGGGACCTCCAGCAGGAGTTCGGCTCCGCCGTCATCATCATCACCCACGACCTCGGGGTGGTCGCCGAGCTCGCCGACGACATCCTGGTCATGTACGGCGGCAAGTGCATCGAGCGCGGGCCCGCCGAGACCCTCTTCGACGCGCCCGAACACCCCTACACCTGGGGCCTGCTGGGCTCGATGCCGCGACTAGACCGGGAACTGCAGGACCGGCTGGTGCCGGTCCGGGGCACCCCGCCCAGCCTGATCAACGTGCCGTCCGGCTGCGCCTTCCACCCGCGCTGCCCGTACGCCGACCTGACCGGCGGGCGCTCCACGGGCGAGGTCCCGGTGCTGACCGAGGCCGCGCCCGGGCACTTCGCGGCCTGCCACCTGGCGGCCGACGAGCGGCACCGCATCTTCGCCGAAGAGATCGCGCCCCGGCTGTGAGCCCGGCCCCGTACCACCATTCTGGAGAGAACCGATGACGGACACTCAGGGGGCCACCATCCCTGCACCGGCGCCCGCCCCCGAGCGCGAGCCGCTGTTGAAGGTCACCGGCCTGACCCGGCACTTCCCGATCCGCGGCGGACTGCTGCGGCGCCAGACCGGCGCGGTGCGGGCCGTCGACGGTATCGACTTCACCGTCAACGCCGGCGAGACGCTGGGCGTCGTCGGCGAGTCCGGCTGCGGCAAGTCGACGATGGGGCGGCTGGTCACCCGGCTCGACGAACCCACCGGCGGGACGGTCGAGTTCGAGGGCACCGACATCACCCACCTGGGCACCGGGGCGATGCGGCCGCTGCGCCGCGACATCCAGATGATCTTCCAGGACCCGTACTCCTCGCTGAACCCGCGGCACACCGTCGGCACCATCGTCAGCGCGCCGTTCAAGCTGCAGGGGGTCCACCCCGAGGGCGGCGTCAAGAAGGCCGTCCAGGACCTGCTGGAGCTGTGCGGGCTCAGCCCCGAGCACTACAACCGCTACCCGCACGAGTTCTCCGGCGGCCAGCGCCAGCGCATCGGCATCGCCCGGGCGCTCGCGCTCAAGCCGAAGATGATCATCGCGGACGAGCCGGTTTCGGCGCTGGACGTGTCGATCCAGGCGCAGGTGGTCAACCTGCTCGACGACCTCCAGCAGGAGCTCGGCCTGACCTACCTGATCATCGCGCACGACCTCTCGGTGGTCCGGCACGTCTCCGACCGGGTGGCGGTGATGTACCTCGGCAAGATCGTCGAGATCGCCGACCGCGACTCGCTCTACCGCAGCCCGATGCACCCGTACACCACCGCCCTGATGTCGGCTGTCCCGGTGCCGGACCCGCGCCGGCGCCAGCAGGGCGGGCGCGAGCGGATCCTGCTCAAGGGCGACGTGCCCTCGCCGATCAACCCGCCCAGCGGCTGCCGGTTCCGCACCCGCTGCTGGAAGGCACAGGACGTGTGCGCGAGCCAGGAACCGCCGCTGACGGCACTGCGGACCGGCCACCAGGTGGCGTGCCACTTCCCCGAGGGAACCGAGGGGAACGATTAGGCACAGCCCCGAGAACGCCTGAGCACTCGGGCACCGACGAGAAGAGGCCGCCCGCCCCCGGGACCCGGGGGCGGGCGGCCTCACGTCGTGCGGGCGGCGGGTGTCAGCCGCGCCCGGCGCCGTCCAGGACGGGCCGTGCCTCGGCCTCTGCGGCCGGGTCGGCCGGCTGCGGCTCGCGCGCCGCCGGGGCGGCCGGGGCGGCCGGGCGGGCCGACGGCAGCTCGGCCGGGAAGCGGCGGTTCAGCGCCTTGATCGCCTTGCGGCCCAGGTTCTGGAACGGGATCTCGACCAGGCGGTAGCTGAGGTAGCTGATCACCAGCAGGGCGGCCATCAGCCCGAAGAACTGCAGGCTGCGGTCCTGCCAGGAGGTGAAGGGCGGACGGCCCTCCAGCTTCCAGTTCATGAAGTGGATGATCGGGTTGTGCAGCAGGTACACCGAGTAGCTGATCGAGCCGGTCCAGGTCAGCCAGCGCGGGAAGCGGCGGTGGCGCAGCAGCATGCCGATCGCGAAGACGACCCAGGCGCCCAGGTAGGCACCGGAGAACGACTGCCAGGACTCGCTCCAGGTCCGCCACAGCGCGTTGTCGCGGTTGTACATGAAGCCGCACAGGACGCCCGAGGTGAGGACGAAGCCGCAGCACAGCAGCGCCGGCAGGCGGTCGATCTGGCCGTGCTCCAGCCGGTACAGCACCGTCCCGGAGAACATGGTGGCGAAGATCAGCAGGGTCTCGAAGGCGGCGGAGCGGCCGTTCAGCACGACCAGCACCAGGCCCAGGCCGCCGAGCATCGTCCCGCCCCAGCGGGTCAGGTCGACCCGGCCGGTGAGGAAGCAGACCATCGCGGTGATCACGATGACCAGGACGGCCACCGTCAGGTGCCGGTTGGCGGGCAGGCCGCCGTCGGCGGTGAGCAGGCCGAGCGGCAGCCACGAGCCGAGCAGCAGCGCGGCGCCGGCGAAGCCGATCGCGAGGGGGGCGCTCTTCTTGTGCTTGCCGTTGACGAACAGGGCCGTCACGAAGAAGTAGAAGATCATCTCGTAGGTGAGCGTCCACATCACCCCGATGAGGTTCGGGACGCCCGTGAGGTCCTGCACCATCGGGGCGTTGCCCACCACCGAGAGCAGCGGGTGGTCGAAGGCGAAGGCCTGGATGACCGAGTGGTTGCGGGGCAGGATCAGCAGGCTCAGCAGCGCGGTGACGATCACCACCGGGTAGATCCGGAAGTACCGGCCCGCCCAGAACGAGCGCACGTCGCCGCGCCGCTCCAGCGAGGCCGGGATGATGTACCCGCTCACCAGGAAGAAGAGCATCACGCCGAAGATGCCCGGATCCCCGAAATTGCGCGGCGCGTGGTCGATGTGGAGCCAGTAGAACGGCAGCGCGAAGTGGTAGATCGCCACGGAGAGCGCGGCTATGCCGCGCAGGGCGTCGAGCCAGCCGAGCCTCGACGAGGCTGCTGGGGCGGCACCCGCTGCGGCACGGGTGTTCTGGCGGCGTGGGAATGCGCGTCCGGTGAGCTTCACACGCGGGAGGTTAGCGGAGTGGGGCGGGGGTACACCCGTTCGGGCCGGGAAGGCCCCGTCCGCGAGACGGTTTCATCCGGACTGTGACCGGTGTCGGGAACGGCCGGGTGGATCGGGTACACATGGACGGTGAGTTCGCAGATCTTCCCCTCCGACGTGCAGCAATCGTTGGACCTCGTCGGCATCTTCGTCTTCGCCCTCTCCGGGGCGCTGCTCGCCGTCCGCAAGAACATGGACATCTTCGGGATCTGCGTGTTGGCGGAGGTCACGGCCCTCGGCGGCGGGGTGATGCGCGACCTGGTGATCGGCGCCACCCCGGTGGCGGCGTTCACCAACCTCGGCTACTTCGTCACCCCGCTGGCCGCCGGCCTCGTGGTGTTCTTCCTGCACCCCGAGGTCGAGCGGATCAACCGCTCCGTGCAGACCCTGGACGCCCTCGGCCTCGGCCTGTTCTGCGTCACCGGCACCGCCAAGGCGCACGACTACGGGCTCGGCGCCGTCGCCTCCATCGCGCTCGGCATGGTGACCGCGGCCGGCGGCGGGGTGATCCGCGACGTGCTGGCCGGGGAGATCCCCTCGCTGCTGCGCTGGGACCGCGAGATCTACGCCGTCCCGGCCCTGGTCGGCGCCGCCCTGGTGGCCGTGCTGATCGGGGCCGACCGGCTCACCGGCGCCACCGGCACCGCCGCCGCGCTCACCGCCTTCGTCCTGCGGATGCTCGCCCTGAAGTACGGCTGGCGTGCCCCGCGGGCCTGGCACCGCAACGGTTCTCGCACCAGCGAGGAGTAGGCGAGCCGCCGCAGGCCAGCGAGATCGCCTCGGCCGTGCAGAGCAGCTCCGGCAGCATCCGGGCCAGCTCGGCCGGCGGCACCTGGCCGGCCGGGGCGCTCAGCGCGCAGGCCGCGACCGTCCGCCCGCCGCTGCCCGCCACCGGCGCGGCCACGCAGGTCACCGGCTCCCGGTGCTCGGCCGACTCGGCCGCCCAGCCCCGGCGGCGCACCGCCGCCAGCTCGGCCGGCAGCTCCTCCTCACGGACGCCGTCCTCCGGCAGCCCGGCGAGCAGCACCCGCCCGACGGCCGTCCCGGTCACTGGGGCGCGGCGCCCGATCCGCGGCGGCCGGGCGGCCGAGGGCGCGGCCACCTCGTCCAGGTAGAGCACCTCGCCGTCGTGCAGCACGGCCAGCTGGACGGTGTAGCCGCAGCGCGCGTTCAGCGCGGCCAGGTACGGCGCGGCGACCTGCCGGACGTCGAAGTCCTCCAGCGCCCGGTGCGCCAGCGACAGCACCCGGCCGCCGACCCGGTAGCGCAGGTCGGGCTGGCGCCGGACGAACCCGTGCTCCTCCAGGGTGCGCAGCAGCCGCAGCGCGGTGGACTTGTGCACCCCGAGGCTGCTCGCGGCCTGCTCCAGCGAGAGCGGCCCGTCGCCGAGCGAACCGAGCAGGGTCAGCGCGCGGTCGACCGACTGCGACATGGCGCCCCCTGGAACGCTGGAACCCGATGGAGAAGTGGCCGTCAGGCTAACCGCTGGGCGGCGCAGTGGTACAAACCAGTGCCGGACGCCGGCGTCCGCCGGCCGCGGCCGTGGCCGGATCGGTGCGCACCCGGGCCCGGGCCTGGTGGGGCCCCGGGGCATGCCCTCTACAATCGGATGGTTATGCCATACCTGGACCATGCGGCGACCACGCCGATGCTGCCCGAGGCGATCGCCGCGATGTCGGCGCACCTGGGGGTGGTCGGCAACGCCTCGTCCCTGCACGCGGCCGGCCGCCGGGCCCGCCGGGTGGTCGAGGAGTCCCGCGAGTCGCTGGCCGAGTCGCTGGGCGCCCGCCCGAGCGAGATCGTGCTCACCGGCGGCGGCACGGAATCCGACAACCTCGCGGTCAAGGGCCTCTACTGGGCCCGCCGGGACGCCGACCCGGCCCGCACCCGGGTGCTGTCCAGCCCGGTCGAGCACCACGCCGTGCTGGACGCGGTGCACTGGCTCTCCGAGCACGAGGGCGCGACGGTCGAGTACCTGCCGGTGGACGCACTGGGCCGGGTGCACCCCGGGGCGCTGCGCGCCGCGATCGAGCGTGACCCCGGCTCCGTCGCCCTGGTCACCGTGATGTGGGCCAACAACGAGGTCGGTACCGTCCAGCCGGTGCGCGAACTCGCCGCCGTGGCGGCCGAGTACGGCATCCCGATGCACGCCGACGCGGTGCAGGCGCTCGGTCAGGTCCCGGTCTCCTTCGCCGACTCCGGCCTCACCGCGCTCACCGTCACCGGGCACAAGATCGGCGGCCCGTTCGGCATCGGCGCCCTGCTGCTCTCCCGCGGCGCCACGCCCGTACCGCTGCTGCACGGCGGCGGCCAGGAGCGCGACGTGCGCTCCGGCACCCTGGACGCCCCCGCCGCCGCCGGCTTCGCGGCCGCCGCCGCGCTGGCCGTCGAACGGCGCGAGGAGCACGCGGTGACGCTCGGCGCGCTGCGCGACGAACTGGTCGCCGGGGTGGCCGCGGCCGTCCCGGACGCGGTGCTCAACGGCGACCCGGCGGGGGAGGGGCGGCTGCCCGCCAACGCCCACTACTCCTTCCCCGGCTGCGAGGGCGACGCGCTGCTGATGCTGCTCGACGCCCAGGGCATCGAGTGCTCCACCGGTTCGGCCTGCTCGGCCGGGGTGCCGCAGCCCAGCCACGTGCTGCTCGCGATGGGCGTCGACCCGCTGCTGGCCCGCGCCTCGCTGCGGTTCTCGCTCGGGCACACCTCGGTGCGCGAGGACGTCACGGCGCTGGTGGCGGCCATCGGCCCGGCGGTGCAGCGGGCCCGCAACGCGGGGCTGGCCTCGGTCCGCCGGTAGCCCGTCCCTCGGAGCACCGGGGCCCCGGGCATGTCCGGCGGCCCCGTAGGCTTGTACTCACCATGACTGACTTCCCGGGTGCCCCGACCACTCCGTCCACCGGCCGCCTGCGCGTGCTCGCGGCGATGTCCGGCGGGGTCGACTCCGCCGTCGCCGCCGCCCGCGCCGTCGAAGCGGGGCACGAGGTGACGGGCGTGCACCTGGCGCTGTCCGCCAACCCGCAGTCCTTCCGCACCGGCGCGCGCGGCTGCTGCACCATCGAGGACTCCCGGGACGCCTGGCGCGCCGCCGACGTGATCGGCATCCCCTTCTACGTCTGGGACCTCGCCGAGCGCTTCCGCGAGGACGTGATCGACGACTTCGTCGCCGAGTACGCGGCCGGGCGGACCCCGAACCCCTGCCTGCGCTGCAACGAGAAGATCAAGTTCGCCGCGCTGCTGGACAAGGCGATCGCCCTCGGCTTCGACGCCGTCTGCACCGGCCACTACGCCCGCGTCGTCGACCGGCCGGACGGCTCGCGCGAGCTGCACCGCGCCGTGGACGCCGCCAAGGACCAGTCCTACGTCCTCGGCGTGCTCGACGCCGACCAGCTCGCCCACTCCCTCTTCCCGCTCGGCGACACCACCAAGGACGCCATCCGGGCCGAGGCCGAGCAGCGCGGCCTGGCCGTCGCCAAGAAGCCCGACAGCCACGACATCTGCTTCATCGCCGACGGCGACACCCAGGGCTTCCTGGCGCAGCACCTCGGCACCGCCACCGGCGACATCCTCGACGTGGACGGCACCAAGCTCGGCGAGCACGACGGCGCCTACGGCTTCACCATCGGCCAGCGCAAGGGCCTGCGGATCGGCCGCCCGGCCGCCGACGGCAAGCCGCGCTACGTCCTCGACATCTCCCCGGTGAACAACACCGTCACCGTCGGCCCGGTCGAGGGCCTGGACGTCACCGCCCTGACCGCCATCCGCCCCCGCTGGTGCGGCACCGAGCCCCTGGCCGACGGCCGCTACACCGCCCAGCTGCGCGCCCACGGCGAGGAGGTGCCGGTCGCCGCCTCGGTCGTCGACGACACCCTCCACGTCCGCCTCGACACCCCCGCCCGCGGCATCGCCCCCGGCCAGGCCGTCGTCCTCTACGACGGCACCCGCGTCATCGGCTCCGCCACCATCGCCACCACCGAACGCCCGGCGGCGCACCCCGTCGGGAGCTGACCGGATCGGTTCGAACGCCGTGCTGCACCGACATGTCGGCCCCTACGCTGGAGGCATGTCAGTGCAACCCGAGATCAGCCAGCGGGACCTGCGCAGCAGGCCCGAGGAGATCATGGACGCCGTCCAGGCCGGGCAGTCCTTCACCGTGACCAGGGACGGGCACCGGATCGGCGAGCTGATCCCGCTCAGGCGCCGTCGCCGGTTCGTTTCCCGGGCCGAATTCTCGGCCATGTCGCGCAGCGCTCCGGACCTGTCCCTGGAGGCCTTCCGGGCCGACCAGGAGGCCACGGCCGAGCAGTGGGCGGACGGCCGCCATGGCTCCTGAGCACCAGCAGGGCCTGCTCGACACCAACATCATGATCCTGCGCAAGTGGGTGGACCCGGCCGAACTCCCGGCCGAGATGGCCATCAGCGCCGTCACCCTCGCCGAACTCTCCGCCGGACCGCACGAGGTCCGGCGGAACGAGGACCAGAACGACTACGACGAGCACGCCGAACGGGCCCGGCGCCTCGATGTGCTCCAGCGGGCCGAGAACGAGTTCGACCCGATTCCCTTCGATGCCGAAGCGGCTCGGATCTACGGTCGGGTCTGCGCCGCCGTGGTCGGGTCCGGGCGCAAGCCCAGGCGCCGGGTGGCGGACCTGATGATCGCGGCGATCGCGATCGCCGAGGAGCTGCCCCTGTTCACCACGAACCCCGACGACTTCAAGGGCCTCGAAGGGATCCTCACGGTGGTCCCGGTGACCAGGCCGCTGGTCGAGCACGCCTGAGGCCCGGTCGCCACCACCGAACGCCCGGCGGCGGCGCGGGTCTGAGGGGGTCGCGGGGGGGTGTCATCCGGAGGGATGACGGGGCTGGGCCGGGGGGATGAGCGGGGCCGGAGAGGGCATTCGGTCGGCTGATCCGGGGGGTCGGGGCGCGGACCTAACGTCGGGGACATGACCCGAATCCGCCGCATCGCGGCTGTCGCAGCGCTCGTTCTCGCCCTTCCGCTCCCGCTGGCCGGGGCCGCGTCGGCCGCGTCGGCCGCGCCTTCGCCCACGCCCGCGTCCGCCGCTGTCGCCGCCTTCCACGGCGAGCTGCCCGCCCCGACCGGGCGGTACGCGGCCGGGGAGGAGGTGCTGCGGCTGACCGACCGCAGCCGCACCGATCCGTGGGTGCCCTCCGCCGGGCCGCGGCAGCTGGCCGTGTCGATGTTCTACCCGGCCCGGCAGGGCACCGGGGCGCCGGCCCCGTACATGACCCCCGGCGAGGCACAGGGCTTCCTGGCGACCCGGGTGCCGGCCGGCACCGGGCTCACGGCGCAGGACCTGGTCGACGTCGACACCCACGCCTACACCGGGGCGAAGGCCGCGGGCGGGAGGTTCCCGCTGGTGGTGCTCTCCCCGGGCTTCGAGAACCCGCGCGCCACGCTGACCGGCCTGGCGACCGACCTGGCCGCCCACGGCTACGTGGTGGCGCTGGTCGGCCACACCTACGAGGACTCCGGCGAGACGCTCGCCGACGGCAGCACCCCCGGCTGCGCGCTGTGCGACACCGGCGCGCCGGACTCGCTGCCGGACAGCCGGGCGAAGGACGTCTCCTTCGTCCTGGACCAGCTGACCGGGCAGCACCCGGTGTGGCGCCTGTCCCACATGATCGACCGCGACCGGGTCGGCATGGCCGGGCACTCGATCGGCGGCGCGTCGACGCTCAACGCGATGGCCGAGGACCGGCGGATCCTGGCCGGGGTGAACATGGACGGAACCTTCTTCCAGCCGGTCCCGGCCGACACGCTCGAGGGCCGCTCGTTCCTGCTGCTCGGGAAGGACAGCAACCACTCCACGAACGGCGGGGACACCTCCTGGGCGCAGACCTGGGCGGGCTGGAAGGGCTACAAGCCCTGGCTGACCGTCGCCGGCACCAACCACGCGAGCTTCACGGACGTCACCGTGCTGGCCGCCGAGGCCGGCCTCCCCGCCCCCGCGGGGTCGACCACCTCGCCGGAGCGCGGGATGCAGCTGACCCGGGAGTACGTCGGGGCCTTCTTCGACCGGACCCTCAAGGGCCTCCACCAGCCCCTGCTGGACGGCCCGTCGGCGGCGAACCCGGAGGTGCTCTTCCAGCACCCGTGACCGTCCTCCGGGGCCCGCTGTGACCGGGCCGGCCCGGGACAGCGGGGCCCCCACTGGCACAGCCGGGAGCCGCGCCGGGGGGCC